>JAICEH010000015.1 GCA_025924275.1 Gemmatimonadales bacterium
GGTCGGCCAGGATCTGGCAGGGATGCAGCAGGTCGGTGAGCCCGTTGATGACCGGCACGCTGGCATACTTCGCCAGCTCGACCACCTCGGCGTGGTCGAAGGTGCGGATCATGATCCCGTCCACGTAGCGCGAGAGCACCCGGGCGGTATCCCGGATCGGCTCGCCCCGGCCCAGCTGGATGTCGCGGGAGGAGAGGAAGAGGGCGTGGCCGCCGAGCTGGAAGGCGCCGACCTCGAAGGAGACCCGGGTGCGGGTGCTGCTCTTGGCGAAGACCATCGCCAGGGTCTTGCCGGCCAGCGGCCGGTCCCGGTAGTCGCCCGCCTTCATCCGGCCGGCGAGCTCGAGGAGGGCGTGCAGCTCCTCCCGGGTGAAGTCGGGGATGGCGAGGAAGTCGCGCTTGGGCATCGGGCGGGGGGTCCGGGGGACGGTCAATTTGGCAGGGAAGATAGTCGGACGGTCGGGCAGTCGGGAAGTCGGACCGCCTGACTTCCCAACCCCCGACCGTCTGTTCGTCTGTCCGACCGTCCGACTGTCCGTCTGTCCGTCTGTCCGACTGTCCGTCTGTCCGTCTACGGATTCACCGTGATCCCCGGGAACGGCCCCTGCTCGCCCCGGATGCTCATCCGGGAGGCGGCATCCACGGCGACGCCGGTGAAGGTGCCGTCCTCGTAGGAGAATACCGAGATGGTGTAGGCCCCGGCCGTGAAGGTCCCGGCGGGGATGGTGAAGGTCCGCAGGTTGCCCGCGATCTCCAGGTTCTGGTAATTGGTGGGCCCGTCCACGAAGATGGCGAACCGGTCGGGGTCCGCGGTCGAGGTCCAGTTCACCTGGATCGGGTCGGCCACCACGAACACCGCCGCGTCGGCCGGCAGGGTCACCACCGGCGGCTCCGGCACGTTGCCCAGCCCCTGGTAGACGTCGGCGCCGACCGTGACGTCGAGGTCGAGCTGCCCGCCCACCGCCACCGGGGCGGCGAGCTGCACGTGGTAGCTGTCCCCCGCCCCGGCCTGCACCGCCGCCTCGCCGTTCACCGTGACCGTGGCGCCGTCCACCGTGGCGCCGCTCAGGGTGAGCGACACGTGGTTGAACTCGGGCCCCATGTCCGAGCCCTGGATCCGGAGGAGCGGCGTCCCGACCGTGATCGTGGGCGGGCTCGCGGCGTCGGCCCCGATCTCCATCGAGGAGCCCGACTCGGTGTCGCCCGACATCGTGCCGAGGTTCGCGGCGCGGACCCGGATGGTCCAGTCGCCGTTGGCCAGCGTGCCGGCGGTGATGGTGTGGGTGCGGGCCGCGCCGCCGCCCGCCACCGGGAAGGTCTCGGTGGTGGCCCCCACCGCCTCCACCACGAACCCGGCGGGATCGGTGGTGCTGGTCCAGGTGACCTCGATGGGGTCGGCGGGATCGAAGTTGGCGGCGTTGGCCGGGGCGGTGATCACCGGCGCCTCCGGCACCGTGCCGGTGCCCTGCACCACGATCTCGCCGTCGCTCACGTCGAGGGTGAGCGCCCCGCCGGCCGCCACCGGGGCCGCCAGCGTGACGTCGTACTCGCCGTCCGTGGCGCCCGGGACGGCGGCGGTGCCGTTGAGTTCCACCGTGGCGTCGGTCACCGCCACCCCGCCGTCGGTCACCGTCACCACGCCCCCGCTGCCATCCAGCACCGCCTCGACCAGCGCGGTGGCGGTCGGCCCGGTGTCGTCGTCGTCGTCGCAGCCGAGGGCCAGGGTGAGCGGTGCCGCGAGGGCGGCCGCGAGGATCCAGGAGCGTCGCGTGAACATGGGAGATCTCCGTCGAATCGCCCGGCCGCGCCAAGGGGGGAGGCGCGAGGCCGGGCTGGAATGAGGGAAGTCGCCCAGAGTTAACCCTTCGGGGCGCCGGGGCCCGTGACCCTGGTCACAGACCGGCCGTCCCGGCGGTTCGCTTCGGCAGGACTTCGGCGCGGGCGGGCGGGAGCGGAGCCCCCGGCGGCGTGGCGGCCCCTACGGCGTCACGGTGATCGACGGCTTCACGACGTTCTCGCTCCGGACGTTCATCGTCGAGGTGAGCGACACCGGCCCGGTGAGCTCCCCCGCGTTCACCGCGTGGACGGTCACCTGGTAGGGCCCGCCGGGGTTCACGAACCCGCCCGGGATCACCAGGGTGCGTGCCGCCGGGTTGGTGGTGCTCACGTAGAACAGGTACCCCGGGTCGTAGACCGCCGCCACCCACCCCGCACTCGCGTCGGCGGTGCTGGTCCAGGCCACGTCGATGTCCTCGATCCAGGGGATCAGCGCCCCGTCCGCGGGGGCGGTGACCACCGGCGCCTCCGGCACGGTGGCGGTGCCCTCGACGTGCACCACCCCGAAGTCCAGCTCCAGCGCGATGAGCCCGCCGGCCGCGACCGGGGCCGCGAGGGTCACCTGGTAGTTCTCCCCGGGCGCGGGCTGCACCGCCGCCTGGCCGTTCACCTCGACCGTCGCGCCGTCCACCGCCACGCCGCCCTGGGTGATGGCGATGCTGCCGCCCGCGCCGGTGAAGGCGAGGGTCTGCACCCGCACCGGCTCCACCACGAAGACCGTCGGGCTCGAGGCCACCGCCGCGCTCACCTCCATCGCGGAGCCCGCCTCGAGGTCACCGCTCACGACGCCGTCCTCGTGGGCGATGACCCGGATCTCCCAGGTGTCGGCGGCGAGCGCGCCGCCCGGGATGGTGAACGCGCGCGCCGCGCCGTCGGCCACGTCGAAGCGCTCGACGGTGCCGTCGCTCGCCTCGACCACCCAGCGGTCGGGGTCGGTGGCCGAGGTCCAGGTGACCTCGATGCCCTGGGTGGCGGCGAAGACGGCGTCCTGGGCCGGCCCGGTGAGGGCCGGCGTCGCGGGGACGGTGGCGGTGCCGAGGACCATCGCCCCGCCATCGGTCACCTCGAGGGTGAGCTCGCCGCCCGGTGCCACCGGGGCGCCGAGCGTCGCGGTGTACTCCCCGTCGGTGCCGCCGGTGGCGGCGGTGCCGTTGAGCGTCACGACGGCGCCGGTGACCCCCACGCCCCCGTCGGTCACCAGCACCTCGCCGCCCTCGCCGGTGAAGGAGCCGGTGACCTGCAGCGTGACGGCGGGGCCGCTGCCGTTGTCGTCGTCGTCGCACGCCGGCACGAGGAGCAGGGCCGCGATGCCCGCCGCCCGCAGCGCCTTGTCGATGGGTATCACGGACCCTCCGGGTAATGGGTGGAACACCTGCCGCCTTCCCGTCGTCCCGTCTTACCGCCGTTCCGTCTTCCCGTCGTCCCGCCGTCCCGTCCTACCCCAGTGCCTCCCCGAACTCCGCCGCCGTCTGCCACCGGTCCTCCGGCCGCTTGGCCAGCGCCCGGGCGACGGCCTCGGCCAGCGCCGCGGGGGTGTCGGGGCGGAGGGTCCGGAGGTCGGGCGGGGGCGTGGCCAGGTGGTGCCGGAGCAGCTCGACGTCGGCCGCCGGGTGGAACGGGGTCCGGCCCGCCACGCACTCGAAGAGCACCGCACCCATCGCGTAGAGGTCGGTGCGCGGGTCCGGGGTCCGTTCCCCCCGCACCTGTTCCGGGCTCATGTAGTCGAGGGTGCCGATCGCGATGCCGGCGCCGGTGATGTCGTCCTCCGCCGCCGCACCCATCGCGCGTGCGATGCCGAAGTCGAGCAGCACCGGGCCGCCGGGCGCCAGGATGACGTTCTCCGGCTTGACGTCCCGGTGCACCACGCCGTGGGCGTGCGCGTGGCCCAGCGCGTCGAGCACCGGGCGGGCGAGTGCGGTCACCTCGGCGAACGGGAGCGCGCCCGCCTCGTCCATCCGCTCCCGGAGCGAGCGCCCCGGCACGTACTCGGTGGCGCAGTAGAGCATCCACCCCGCCTGCCCCGCATCCACCAGCCGGGCGAGTCCCCGGTGCTCGAGCTGGCCCGCGAGCCGGATCTCCCGGAGGAACCGCGCCGCGGCGACGCTCGCCATCAGCTCCGCCCGGAGCACCTTGAGCGCCACCTGCGTCCCGTCGGCCGCGCGGGCCAGGTACACCACCGCGGTGGCACCCTGCCCGATCTCCCGCTCGAGCTGGTAGCGGCCGGCCAGCGCCGCCTGCACCGTGGGGAGCAGGTCGCGGGGCACGGCCCGTCAGAAGAGGAGGTCGGTGCGGAGCAGCTCGCGGAAGCGCCACCAGGCGGCCCCGCCCAGCGTGCTCCGGCGCACCGTCACCCGGGCCGGGCCGGTGAGGCCCGCCGGCCACTCCTCCTCGAGGAGCACCCGGGCCTCGCCTCCGCCACCCGGGTCGGCGGCGAGGGCCACGCTCGCCACCCGGCCCGGCACGATGTGCCCGTCCGCCCGCCGCACCTCGGCGCGCTGGCCCGGCCGCACCAGCGTGGCCCCGGCGCGCGCGAGCCGCACCCGCGCCTCGACCGGCCCGTCGGCGGCGAGGGCCACCAGGGTGTCCCGCGGCGTCGCCGGCCGGCCGGTGAGCTCGGCCGGCCGCGGGGTGATCACCTGCCCCGCCGCCGGCGCCCGGAGGGTGAGGGCCGCGAGCCGTTCCTCCAGCGCCTGGGCCCGCGCCAGTGCCGCCCGCACCTCCGCCGCCCGCGCCTCCGACTCCGCCGCGTCGCCCGCCGCGCGGGCCTGCACCGCGAGCCGGGCCAGCGAGTCGCGCTCGTGCGCCGCCGCCACCGCCAGCCGCTCCAGCGCGGGGCTCCGGAGCCGGAGCACCGGCGTCCCCGCCGCCACTCGGGTGCCCTCGGCCACGTACACCTCGGCCACCTGCCCCGGGTCGGGGGCGCCGAGCGCGAAGGTGCGGGGCGGGGCGGTGACAAACTCCCCCGGCACGGTGATGGGCCACGGCACCAGCGCCACGAGGAGGAGGAGCAGGCCCAGGCCGAGGGCCCGGCGGCGGAGCGGCGGACTGCTGGTCCAGCGGCCGCGCCACTCGAGCGCCGTCGCCCGGGCCAGCCGGGCGAGCCCGAGCAGCTTCTCCCGGAGGAGGAGCGCCAGGGCCGCCAGGAAGGCCACGCCGCCCGCGGTGCCCAGCACGCCGGTGAGCCAGCCGTGCACGTGGCTCGCGATGAGGGTGAGCACGGTGCCGATGTAGGCGGTGGCGAGCACCCCGTAGATCAGCAGGGTGCGCCGCTCGCCCGGGTCCACCGCCGGCTCCGGCACGTCGAGCCGCAGGATGCTGCGCTTGAACCACCACCCGGCGTGGGCGAAGGCCCGCTGCCGCAGGTTCGGCATCTCGAGCCAGTCGCTCAGCGCGAAGTAGCCGTCGAGCGGGAGGAGCGGGTTGGCGTTGGCGAGGAGCGTCGCGATGCCGCCCACCAGCATCGCCGCGAGCGCGATCTCGGAGACCAGCGTCCCCGGGGTGGTCACCGCCCAGACCACGGCCCCGAGCGCCGCGGTGATGAACTGGATCCAGCCGCCCGCCGCCGTCACCCAGAGCCGTGCGGCGCGGTCGGGGAAGGTCCAGGCGTCGTTCACGTTGCAGTAGAAGGCCGGCTCGAAGTAGACCAGCATCGCGCCCATCTCGTGCACGTGGCCGCCGTAGTGCTTGCAGGCCACCCCGTGGCCCAGCTCGTGGATGGCGAGCGTCGCCATCCCGGTGGCGTAGAGCACCACCACCCGCCGGAGCGTGACCTCCGACGGGGTGAAGATCCACGACACGCCGGCCGCGAAGGCGTCCCAGCGGAAGACCAGGATCGCCACGTAGGCCACCAGGCAGGCGGCCGAGAAGGCCACGAAGCCGCGGGTGAAGAAGGCCTCGGTCCAGGGCTTCCAGCGGTCGAGCAGCGCGTCGGGATCGCCCACCGACCAGCGCATCCGCAGCACCTCGCCCCGGAAGAGGGGCCGCCGCTGCCGCTTGCGCCGCTCCTGCCGGAGCCGCTCCAGCTCGAGCACGCTCCGCTCGCCCAGCGTCCGCTCCAGCAGCCCGATCTTCGACAGCCGGGCCGCGAAGCCGTCCAGCACCCGGGCGGTGACGTTGATCCCCTCCTCGACCAGCGCGGCGGCCACCTCGGTCGTGGAGCGCAGGCCGTCGAAGGCCTGCATGATGCCGACCTCGACCGGCCGGAAGCGGAAGTACTTGAGGGTGAGCGGGTCCTTGACGATGAACGTGGCCTCGCCCCGGTAGACCTGCTCCACCACGACCAGGTCGCGCCGGAGCCGGGGCCGCGCGCTCATCGCGGGCGCACCACGCGCTCGCCCGGGGCCAGCCCCTCGGCCACCTCCACCTTGCCGTCGGGGAGCTCGCCGCCGAGCCGGACCGGCCGGGCCACGGCCGTGGTGCCGGTCCAGACCGTGACCACGCCGCCCGCGCCCACGGCGTCCCGGGGCACGGCCACCACCCGCCGGGGCGGCCCGGCAATCACCACCGTGGCGCTCCCGCCCGGCACCAGGCCGCGCCGGCTGGCGAGCCCCACCACCACTTCGCGGGTGCCGCTGGCCGCGTCCACCACCGGCGCCAGCCGCACCACCCGGCCCTCCGCGGGGCCGACGCCGGTCTCGGCGCTCACCCGGGCGCCGGGCGCGAGCGCGGCCGCCACCTCCTCCGGCACCTGCACCGAGGCCAGGAGCGGCGAGAGGGCGGTCACCCGGAAGAGCGAGTCGCCCTGGGCGGCGAGCCGCCCCCGCCGGGCCCAGCGCGCGCTCACGATCCCGGCAAACGGTGCGGTGACGCGGGTGAGCTCGAGGTCGCGCCGCGCCTGCCGGAGCGCCAGGTCCGCCTGCAGCAGTCCGGTCTCCGCGTCCTCCAGCTCGGCGGTCGTGGCCCCGCCCGCGGCGAGCAGCTGGCGGGAGCGCTGCGCCAGCCGGGAGGCCTGCGCGTGGGCCTCCTCGGCCCGGCCCAGCGCCAGCTCCTGGTCCACCGCCTCCAGCCGGCCGATGAGCTGGCCCGCTGCCACCCGGCTCCCCAGGTCGGCGCCGATCCACTCGATGAGCCCGCCGGCCCGGGCGTGGACCACCGCGTCGTTCTCGACGTACACCGTGGCCGGCACCCGGAGCGGGAGGGCCACCGCGAGGGTCTCCGCCACGGCCAGCGGCCCCGGCGGCTCGGCGCCCGCCTCCGCCGCCGGCTCGGCCGAGGCCCCGCAGCCCGCGGCCAGCATCAGGACCAGCAATCGTGCGAGCAATGGACGCCGGGTCACGGGGTCAACCTCCACCAGAGGAGCCGGAGCCACCGCACCGGCGCGCGGAGTGCCCGCGCGAGCACCGAGGCGGGATCGGTGAGCACCCGGGCGTGGGCCGCCATGCCCGGGCGGAGCAGGCCGTCGGGGTTGGGCACCAGGGCGCGGACCGGGAAGCTCGCCTCCCCGGTGGGGACCTGGCCGATGGACGCGACCCGGCCGCGGAAGGTCCGCTGCGGGAGGGCATCCACCCGGAGCCGGACCTCCTGGCCCGGGCGCACCCGGGCGAGGTCCTTCTGCGCCACCGCGAACTCGAGCTCGAGGGTGTCGATCCGGCCCAGCACGAGGAGCTCGCTGCCCAGGTCGAGCTGGCGCCCCACCCGCTCCTCCGGCCGCGCGGTGAGCACCACGCCGTCCAGCGGCGCCCGAAGCACCAGCGCCTCGACCTGGCCGGCGTAGAGGTCGGCCTCGCGGCGGTAGGCGGCACTCCGCACCAGCTCGAGCCTGGCACCCGCGGCGTCGCCCCCGGTCCGGGCCCGCGCCGCCTCGCGCTCCGCCACCAGGGCCTCCGCTTCCGCCGCCTCGCGCCCCGCATGCAGGTCGGGATTCCGCAGCACGGCGAGCGGGGTGCCGGCCGTGACCACGCTCCCCTCCCGCACCAGCACCTGCTCCACCACGCCGGGGGCGAAGGCCCGCACCTCGGCCCGGTGCGCCGGCCGGAAGTGCGGCGCCTCGCCTGCCACCCGGAAGGGCCACCGCACCAGCGTCACCAGGGCCAGGAGGACCGCGGCCCCCGCCGCGAGCAACTGCAGCCGGCGCCGCGGCAGGGCGAGGAGCGCCCGGCGCTTCGCCGCGATCCCGCCCAGCGTGTCGGCCAGCGGCACCTGGTGGTAGAGCTGGGCGTTCCGGATCGCCACCGCGGTCTGGGTGGCGAGGATCCCGGCCAGCTCCCGCTGGGCCGGGGTGGCGAAGTCGGTGCGGGCGGCCTCGAAGGCGAGGACGCCGAGGGTGCCCTCCTCGTCGGCGAGCGGGAGGTAGAGCCCGCTCCCCACCTCGCCCTTGACGAGGTCGTCGCCGAAGATGACCAGGAAGGTCCGCTCCGCGTCGGTGATCGGCTCGTCGCGGTCGGTGAGGTAGAAGGCCTCGCCCCGGCCCGCCGCCCATTCGATGCGGGTGCCGAGGTCGCGGATGGCGGGATCGTCGGCATTGATGTCGCCCTCGCCCGCCAGGGCGCGGAGCTCGAAGCGGCCGGCGTCGAAGACCCCGACCGCCCCCCGGTCGAAGCTGAGCGCCCGGCTCGCGGCGTTCACCACGGTGCGGAGCACGCGGTCGAGGTCGAGGGTGGAGGAGATCTCGCGGCTGATCTCCAGCAGGGTGGCGAGGCCGCCCACCCGCTTCTCCGACTCCAGCAGCCGCGCGTTCCGCAGGGCCAGCCCGGCGCTCGCGGCGAGGCCCTCGAGCAGCAGCCGGTCGTCGGGGGTGAACACCCCCTGCCCGCCGTCCTTGTCCGCCACCTGGATGGCGCCCACCGTGACGCCCCCGGCCATCATCGGGGCCGCCATCACCGACTCGACCGCCATCCGCTCGCCGGTGGCCGCCGCCGACGCCGCGAACCGGGGGTCGTCCACCGCGTGGGTCACCACGGTGGACTTCCCGCGGCTGGCCACGTCGCCCACGAACCCGGTGCCGACCGGCATCAGGGCCCCGATCATCCGGGCGCCGGCGCCGCCCTCGGCCAGGACGCAGCGGAGCTGGTCGCCCTCGGTCACCCAGAGGGAGCCGGCCGACGCCCGCAGCACCGCGAGCACCCGCCGGAACACCTGCGGCAGGAGCTCCCCGGTGTCGAGCGAGGAGTTGAACTCCTGCCCGATCTCCCAGAGGAGCCGGAGGCGCTCGACCTCGGCCTGCAGTTCCCCGCCGTCCACGGACGGATCCGCCTGGGCCACGTCCCCCCCTTCCCGGTGGGTCGCGCTGATTCGGGGCACTGAGATAGCACAAGCCGGCTCCCCCCGCGAGGGGGGAGCCGGCTCGGGGTCGCACCCGTACGGTTGGGCTTCAGGCCCCCGGGGAGCCCAGCTTGCCCGGAGCGATCCGGTCCTCGAGCTCCTCGACCGTCAGCTCGACCGCTTCGGCGTCCTTGCCGGTCGCCTTGCGGACCATCTCCTTCTGCTCGTTGGTCAGCGGAAGGCGGAAATTCTCGTTGCTCGGCATCTGATCCTCCGTGGGTGGATGGGTACTTCGATTCGTCCCGGGACCGGCCCGGGCTACATCAGCTTCGCCGGCGCGATCCGCTCCTCGAGTTCCTGCACCGTGAGCTCGACCTCGGCCCGGTCCTTCGCGTCGGTACGGGCCTGGTCCTTCTGCTCCTCGGCCTTGGCGGCATTGTTGGTGTCGCTGCTGGACATCGATTCCTCCCTGTGGCGGTGAGCGGATCGGCTGAACCCGGGGGCAACTTGCCTGGCCTGCGTGAATCCAGCGTGATCGCCCCTTGCCCCTCCGTGATTCGGCCTGCAACTTGGCGCCCAATCCCGCATGCCCGACGTCTCGCTGTCGCTCTTCGGAGCGCCCCGGGCGGACGGCCCGCCGGGGGGGGAGGGGATCGGGAGCAAGCCCTTGGCCCTCCTCACCTTCCTCGCGCTGGAGCCGGGTCCGCACCGCCGCGAAGAGCTCGCCGCCCTGCTCTGGGGCGACGCGCCCGAGGAAGCCGCGCGCGCCTCCCTGCGCCAGGCCCTGGCCCAGCTCCGCCCCCTCCTCGGCCCCGACCTCCAGGCCGACCGGCACCAGATCGGGCTGTGCCGGCCGGTCCCCTCCGACGTGGAGCGCTTCCTGGCCGCGGCCGACCGGTCGGCGGCGGAGGCGGCACAGTTCGAGGTGCCCCGGTTCCTCGGCGGGTTCTCCCTCCGCGGCGCCGGGGCCTTCGACGAGTGGGCGGCCCGCACCCGCCGCCGCCTGCTCCAGCGCTACGAGGCAGCCCTCCGGGAGGTGGCCCAGGACGCGGTGGCCCGCTGCCGCTGGCGCGAGGCGCTGGGGATCGCGGAGCGCTGGCTCGAGACCGACCCGCTCTCGGAAGAGGCCACCGGGGCCGCGATGCAGGCGCTCCACTGCCTGGGCGACCGGGGTGCAGCACTGGCCCGCTACCAGGAGCTCCGCGCCCGGCTGGCGGAGGAGGCTTCGGCCACCCCCCTCCCCTGGCTGGCCGACCTGGCGCGGCGGATCGAGCGCTCGGCGCCAACCGCCGCGCCGGAGGACCTGGCCGCCGCCCCCTGCTTCGAGGGCGACCTGGTGGGGCGGGAGGCGGCGTGGGCCGACCTCGCCGCCGCCTGGGCGGGAGCACTCCGCGGGGCCGGGGGCGCGGCCATCATCGAGGGGGAGGCGGGTGTCGGGAAGACCCGGCTGGCGGAGGAGTTCGGCCGCTGGGTGGCGGCGCGGGGCGGCACCTGGCTCCGGGGGCAGTGCTGGCAGGCGGGGGGTGCGGGGCCCTTCGGTCCGATGGCCACCGCCCTCCGCGGGGTGCTCGAGGCACCAGGCCTCGCGGGGGCGCCGCCCGAGGCGCTGTCGGAGCTCTCCCGGCTGGTGCCCGAGATCCGGGCGCGCTTCGCCGGCGTCCCCGCGCCCCCGCCGGGCGGCACCCCCGCGGGCCGGCAGCAGCTCTTCGAGGGGATCGCGCAGGTGCTCCTGGCCGCGGCCGCGGAAGGGCCGGTGCTGCTCACGGTGGACGACGCGCAGTGGTGCGACGCCGACTCCTGCGCCCTGCTCCAGTTCCTCGGCCCGCGGCTCGGCGCGGCGCCGATCCTCCTCGTGACGACGGTGACCGAGGGGGAGATGGGCCGGGAGGCGCCCGCCGCCCGGCTCCTCCCCTGGCTCGCGGCACGGGGAGCCGTGCGGGTGACGCTCGAGCCCTTCTCCCGGGCGGAGGTCTGGGAGCTGGTGCGGCAGCTGGGGAACATCCGGGCGCCGCAGGGGGCCCGGCGGTTCGCCGAACGGCTGCACGAGGTCACCGCCGGGAATCCCTTCCACGTGATCGAGCTGCTCAAGTCGCTCTTCAGCGCCGGTGCCATCGGGCTCACACCGGTGTCCCGCGAGTGGGTGGTGGAGACTCATTCCGACGGCCCCGACCTGGCGGCGGTGACCCTTCCCCGCGCGGTGCGCGAGGCGATCGCGCACCGGGTGGACCGGCTCCCCTACGAGCTGCGCGACGTGCTGGCCACGGTGGCCATGGCGCAGGGGCCGGTGAGCCTCGAGGTGCTCACCCTGGTGCACGGGATGTCGCGGCTCCGCGCCGCGGCACTGGGCGACGCGCTGATCGAGCGGCACCTCCTCCGGGCGGAGGAGGGCGCCTACGTGCCGGCGCACCCCACCATCGCGAGCGTGGTGCGGGGGATGCTGAGCCCGGCGCGGGCGGAGGAACTCCGGCGGGTGCTGCTGGCGGCCCGGGCCGGCGGCGCGGAGGCGCCCGAGCCCGCGGCGCTCCGGGGCACGGACCTGGACCTGCGGGTGGTAAGGTAGGGACCGTCCGACCGTCCGTCTGTCCGTCTGTCCGTCTAGAGGATGTACCGCCTCAGGTCATCATCCTCCATCACCTTCGCCAGCCGGTCCCGCACCGCCTGGGCGTCCATCACCACCTTCTGCATCCCGGGCCGGGGCAGCTCGAACAGCAGGTCGTCCATCAGGGTCGCCATCACGGTGTGGAGCCGGCGGGCGCCGATGTTCTCCATCCGGTCGTTGGCCACCCAGGCCATCCGCGCCACCTCCTCCACCGCGTCGGCGGTGAACTCCAGCTCCACCCCCTCGGCCCCGACCAGCGCCCGGTACTGCCGGGTGAGCGCGTTCTCCGGCTCGGTCATGATCCGGATGAAGTCTTCCCGGGTGAGCGGCTGCAGCTCGACCCGGATGGGGAAGCGCCCCTGCAGCTCCGGGATCAGGTCCGACGGCTTGGAGACGTGGAAGGCGCCGGCGGCGAGGAAGAGGATGTGGTCGGTGCGGACGTAGCCGTAGCGGGTCTGGATGGTGGAGCCCTCGACGATGGGCAGCAGGTCGCGCTGCACCCCCTCGCGGGAGACGTCGGGGCCCGCGGTGGGCGAGCGCTCGCCCGCGATCTTGTCGATCTCGTCGATGAAGATGATGCCGTGGTTCTCGACCCGGTCGAGCGCCTCGTTCACCACCTCGTCCATGTCCACCATCTTCTTGAGCTCCTCGTCGGCGAGGAGCCGCCTGGCCTCCGGGACCCGCGTGGTGCGCCGCTTCTTCCGCTTGGGCAGCATCTCCTGGAGCATCTCGGTGAAGTTGATCTGCTCCCCTTCCATCCCCGGCTGCGGCTGGAGCAGCTCGAGCATCGGGTAGCCCTGCGGCGTCACCTCGACCTCCACCTCGCGGTCGTCCAGCTCCCCCTTCCGCAGCATCTCGCGGAGCTTCTCCCGCGAGCGCTTCCGCCGCTCCTGGTCGGCTTCCTCGGCCGGCTCGGGGCGCGCCTGCCCCCCGCTCCCCACCACGAACACCTGGGAGGCCGGGCGGAGCGGTCCAGCCGTCCCAGCCGCCCCGGCCGTCCCAGCCGTCGGGGCGGGGGGCGGCGGGGGGAGCAGCAGATCCAGCAACCGCTCCTCCGCCCGCTGCTCCGCCTGGTCGTAGACCTCGTCCTCCCGCTCGGTGCGGACCATGTTGATGGCGGCGTCCGCCAGGTCGCGCACCATCGACTCCACGTCGCGGCCGACGTAGCCCACCTCGGTGAACTTGCTGGCCTCGACCTTGAGGAAGGGCGCGCCCGCGAGCCGCGCCAGCCGCCGCGCGATCTCCGTCTTCCCCACCCCGGTGGGCCCGATGAAGATGATGTTGTACGGGGTGATCTCGTCCCGGATCTCCTCCGGGGCCTGGGCGCGGCGCCAGCGGTTCCGCACCGCGATGGCCACCGCGCGCTTGGCGGCCTCCTGGCCCACGATGTAGCGGTCGAGCTCCGCCACGATGTGGCGCGGCGGGAGCTCCTCGAGCCACGGGAGGGGGTCGGGGGTGGGAGTGGGGGTGGAGGTGGGCTTCGTGGGTTCGGTCATCGGCTTTCAGGGGAACGGGGAACGGAGAACGGGGAACGGGGGGCAGGGCGGCCCGCTCCCCGTTCCCCGCTCCCCGTTCCCCTAGTCCAGCTCCAGTACGGTGATGCTGCGGTTGGTGAAGACGCAGATGTCCGCCGCGATCTCGAGCGAGCGGCGGACGATCTCCGCGGCGTTGCGGCCATCCTCCGGCAGGAGCGCCCGCGCGGCGGCGAGCGCGAAGTTCCCGCCCGAGCCCACCGCCATGATGCCGTCGTCGGGCTCGATCAGCTCGCCCCCGCCCGACAGCAGGAAGATGTGCTCCCGGTCCGCCACCACCAGCAGCGCCTCGAGCCGCCGGAGCACCCGGTCGCTCCGCCAATCCTTGGCCAGCTCCACGGCGGCCCGCGGCAGGTTGGCCGGGTGGCGGTCGAGCTTCTCCTCGAACTTCTCGTACAGCGTGAGCGCGTCGGCCACCGAGCCGGCGAATCCGGCCAGCACCTTGCCGCCCTTGAGCGCGCGCACCTTGGTGGCCTGGCCCTTCACCACCGTGTCGCCGATGGTGACCTGCCCGTCGCCGCCGAGGGCGGTGCGGCCGTCCTTGCGGACGGCAATGATGGTCGTGCCGTGGAAGGTCATGGATCCTTTCCCGGGGAACGGGGACCGGGGACCGGTCCGCCCCCCTCCCGTTCCCTGTTCCCCGTTCCCTGTTCCCCGTTCCCCGCTCCCCGTCACCGCCCCTTGGGATGCGCCTCCCGGTACACCTGCTTCAACCGCTCCACGCTGGTGTGGGTGTACACCTGCGTGGTGCTCAGGCTCGCGTGCCCCAGGAGCTCCTGCACTGACCGGAGGTCCGCCCCCGCGTCGAGCAGGTGGGTGGCGAAGGTGTGCCGGAGCGAGTGGGTCCGGAGGCCGTCGGCGCCGATCCCATCCAGCAGCCGGTGCACCACCCGCTGGACTCCGCGCGGGCTGAGCCGCCGGCCCGACGGGTTGAGGAACAGCGCCTCGCGCTCCGCGCCCGGCCGCCGGAGCAGCGCTTCGCGGGCCTCAAGATACCTCCGGAGCGCCGCGACCGCCCGCGAGCCCACCGGCACGATCCGCTCCTTGCCGCCCTTGCCCCGCACCTTCACCAGGTCGGCGAACAGGTCGAGCTCCGCCACCCGGAGGCCGGCCAGCTCGGCCAGCCGGAGCCCCGAGGCGTAGAACAGCTCGAGGATGGCGAGGTCGCGGAGCTCGGTCGGGCCCCCGGCCGCGGCACGGGCCTCCGCCCACGCGAAGAGCGCCTCGGTGCGCTCCTGGTCGAGGTAGCCCGGGATCCGCTTCTCCACCCGCGGCACCCGGGCCGCGCGCGCCGCGGCCGAGGCCACCCCTTCGTGCACCTGCAGCCAGCGGTAGAGGCTCCGCACCGCCGAGAGGGCGCGCGCGGCACTCCGCTTGGCGAGGCCCCGGCGCTCGAACTCGCCCAGGAAGCCGCGGAGCCCGAGCCGGTCCACCGACGCGAAGGTCCACTCGCCGTAGTGCCGGTCGCAGAACGCCTCGAAGGCCTCCAGGTCCCGCCGGTAGGCCTTCACCGTGTGGGGCGAGAGCTGGCGCTCGCTGGCCAGGTGACGCAGGAACTCCCCGGACTCGCGCCTCATGGGCGGCTCGGCGGCTCGGCGGCTCGGCGGCTCGGCCCCACTTCCCGTTCCCCGCTCCCCGTTCCCCGTTCCCCCTGAACCGCCCTCCACCACTCATCGAAGTCCGCCACCGCCCGCTCCACCAGGCGCGCCTTCTTCTCGTCCTTCCTCACCTTCCCGGGAAGCGGGTCCAGCAGCCCGAAGTTCGCGTTCATCGGCTGGAAGTGCCGGGGGTCGGCCTCCCGCAGGTAGCGGAGCAGCCCGCCCAGCATCGTGGTGGGCGGCGGCGCTGCCGGCGGCAGCCCCTCGAGCCGGCGCCGGAGGTTCACCCCGGCCAGGAGGCCGGTCGCGATGGACTCGGTGTACCCCTCGACCCCGGTGAGCTGCCCCGCGAAGAAGAGCGCCCCGTCGTCCCGCGCGGTGAGCCCGGGGCCGAGCGACGCCGGGCTGTTGAGGTAGGCGTTCCGGTGGATGCTCCCGAACCGGAGGTACTCCGCGGCCGCGAGGCCGGGGATCATCCCCAGCACCCGCTTCTGCTCCGGGATCCGGAGCCGGGTCTGGAAGCCCACCAGGTTCCACATCTGCCCCGCCTTGTCCTCCCGGCGGAGCTGCACCACCGCCCAGGGCTCGCGCCCGGTGCGCGGGTCGGGGAGCCCGACCGGCTTCATCGGCCCGAAGCGGAGGGTGTCGGGCCCGCGCCGCGCCATCTCCTCCACCGGGAGGCACCCCTCGAAGTAGGGCACCTGGTCGAAGTCGTGGCCGCCGAACTGGTCCGCCGCGCCGAGGGCCGCGATGAACGCCTCGTACTCGGCGCGATCCATCGGGGCGTTCAGGTAGTCGTCGCCATCGCCCTTGCCGTACCGGCTGAGCGCGTAGAGCCGGGAGTGGTCCAGCGAGTCGTCGCTCACGATCGGCGCGATGGCGTCGTAGAAGGCGAGCGCGGCGGTGCCGAGCCGCGCCGCGATGGCCGCGGCGAGCGCGTCGGAGGTGAGCGGCCCGGTGGCGACGATGCCGGGCGAGGGGAGCGTCGTCACCTCGCCGGTCGCCACCCGGATCCGCGGATGCGCGGTCACCCGGGCGTGGACCAGCCCGGAGAACACCTCGCGGTCCACGGCGAGGGCCGCGCCCCCGGGCACCCGCGCCTCCTCGGCGCAGGCCAGGAGCAGGCTCCCCATCCGGCGGAGCTCGTGCTTGAGGAGCCCGTGGGCGTTCTGGAGCTCGAGCGACTTGAAGGAGTTGCTGCAGACCAGCTCGGCCAGCCGCCCGGTCTGGTGCGCCGGGGTGCGCACCGCGGGCCGCATCTCGTGGATGGTCACCTCGACGCCGGCCTCGGCCAGGGCCCAGGCCGCCTCGGAGCCGGCGAGGCCCCCGCCGACGACGGTGGCTGCGGCCGGCACGGCGCCGCTCACGCCTCGGCGGACTCCTCCGCCTCCGACTCGATCTTGTGGCCGCACTTCATGCAGGTCAGCGTCTCGCCGTGCGCCTTGGTGACCTTCTTCTCCATCCCGACCCAGGAGCAGGCGGGGCAGGTCTCGGGCACCGGCCGGTTCCAGGTGGAGAAGTCGCAGTCCGGGTAGCGCATGCAGCCCCAGAACGACTTGCCCTTCTTGGTGCGCCGCTCGGTGAGCTCGCCGGGGTCGCACTTGGGACACTTCACCCCGATCGGGAGCGAGCGGGTGCCCTTGCACTTGGGGTACGTGGTGCAGGCCAGGAACTCGCCGAAGCGCCCGGTCTTGATCACCATCGCCGAGCCGCAGAGGTGGCACTTCTCGTCGCTCGGCCGGTCGGGCGGCCGATCCTTCTTGAGCGGCTTGGTGTAGCGGCACTCGGGGTAGCGGGTGCAGGCGATGAACGGCCCGAACCGCCCGCTCCGCACCGCCAGCTTGGAGCCGCACTCGGGGCAGGCCTCGAGCGAGAGGTTCTCCAGCCCGTGGGCCTCGAGCACCAGCCGGTCGAGGTCCACCGCGCCGAGCGCCTCGGTAAACGGCTGGTAGAAGTTGGTCAGCACCTGCTGCCAGCCGAGCTCGCCCTCCTCGACCCGGTCGAGCTCGTCCTCCATCTCGGAGGTGAACTCCACGTTGAAGATGCCGGGGAAGTTGCGGACCATCATCCGGCAGACCGTCTCGCCCAGCGGGGTGGGCTCGAAGCGGCGGCTCTCCAGCTTCACGTACTCCCGCTGCACCAGCGTGGAC
>JAICEH010000016.1 GCA_025924275.1 Gemmatimonadales bacterium
CGGGCCCAGCGGCCGTCGGCCACGAAGGCCTTGGCGTGGAGCATCGGCCCGTCCCACTCGAAGATGCGGACGCCTGCCTGGAGGAGGTCGCGGTACCCGAAGCGGGTGAGGTTCCGCACCAGGGGCAGGTCGCTCGTGCCGGGAACGAGGAGGCGCACGTCCACGCCGGCGCGGGCCGCGTCCTGCAGCGCGCTCCGGAGCTGCGGCAGGACGACGGTGTAGGCATCGGTGATCCAGATCCGGGTGACCGAGCCGGCGGCGAGGAGCTCGAGCAGGCGGGCGATGCGGGCGCGGCCCGGGACGGTGGAGATGACGTGCACCGCCGCGCCGCCCGCGGAGGCCGCGACGGGATCCTCGGGCGACGCGCCCGCGCCGCCCGCGATCGACCAAGTGTGATCGAACGCCAGGGCCAGGCCGGTGGCGGCGGGGCCGTGCAGGAGGACGGCGGTGTCGCGCCAGGGGAGACGTCCGCGGGCGGGATCGCCCTCCCACTCGTCGCCGACGCAGAGCCCGCCGAGGAGCGCGCGGCTGCCGTCGGCCACCACCAGCTTCCGGTGGTCGCGCGCCAGGCTCCCGTAGAGGTCGGTCAGCCGCGGGCGGTTGAACGCCCGGACCTCGGCGCCGGCGGCGCGGAGGTCGCGCCAGTACCGCCGCCGGGTTGCCTTGCAGCCCATCCAGTCATACAGCACCCGGACGCGGACACCGCGGCGGGAGGCAGCCGCCAGGGCAGCAGCGAACCGTCGCCCGGTGGCATCGGCCCGGATGATGTAGTTCTCGAATTCCACGGCGTGGTGCGCCTCCTCGATCAGCTCCAGCATCGCGGGGAAGGCCTCGGGGCCGTCCTGGAGGAGCCGGACGGCGTTGCCGGGGATGGCGCGCCCGCCGGTGGTGCGGGCGAGCACCCGCTCGGTGAGGTCGGTGGGGACGTTGTCCACCTGCCGCGGGTCGATCCCGGTCACGCCAGGGCCCCGAGCCCGAGGACCCGCTCGTGGGGGCGGAGGGCGTCGAGCAGGAACGCCACCAGCTCGTCGAGCGGCATCCCCAGCTCCTCGGCGCCGAGGTAGACGTCCTCCCGGCTCACGCCGCGGGCGAACGCCTTGTCCTTGAGCTTCTTGAGCACGCTCCTGGGCTCCAGGTCGGCCAGGCTCCGGGAGGGGCGCACCAGGGCGCAGGCCACGAGGAAGCCGGCAAGCTCGTCCACGGCGAAGAGTGCCTGCGCCATCGGCGTGGTGCGGGAAACCCCGGTGTAGGCGGCGTGGCCGAGAATGGCCTGGCAGGATGCCTCGTCGAGTCCGCGCTCGCGGAGGATCCGGACCCCCTCGCTCGGATGCTCCTCGGTGGGCGAGTGGGCTGGGTTGGGGAAGCGCTCGTAGTCGAAGTCGTGGAGGAGGCCCACCAGCCCCCAGCGGTCCGGATCCTCGCCGGCGCGGCCGGCCATGGCGCGCATCGCGAACTCCACGGCGTACATGTGCCGGCGGAGGGCCTCGGAGGCGGTGTAGTCGTGGACCAGCTCGAGGGCATCGGCGCGGGTGAGCGGCATGGCGGGGAACGGGGAACGGGGAACGGGGAGCGGGGCGGCACCCGCCGGAAGGGGAAAGGTGGCGGGGCGGGGAGGAGCCCGGAAGGCCGCGCGCCGCGGTCCGGGCGGACCGCGGCGCGCGGGGGCGGGACCCGGTCTCCGATCAGCGCGGCACGGGCACCGCGATGGAGGTGCCGAAGTTGGCGTTGATGGCCGTGGCGACGAGGTCCGCCACCGCACCTTGCCCCTCGCTGGACGGATGGATGCCGTCGAGCGAGAACCAGGAGCCGAAGTTGACCGAGCCGCCGGTCGGCACCGCGGAGACGTCGGGGAACGGGTGGATCCGGCCGTCATTCGCGGCGAGCGCGCCGAGGAACGCCGGGTTGACGTCCACCAGGACCATCCCGCGGGCGGCGGCCTGCGCCGTGATGTACGCGTTGTAGCCGGCGTATGCGGCGTTGATCGCCGCGAACTCCGTCGGCGTGATCACTTCGGCGTCGACGGTGCAGTCCAGGGTATAGTCGGTGAGTGGGTCCTGCGCGGCGGTCAGGAGCCGGACGATGCCCGTGGACCACGGTACCCGCACGTTTTCGCCGTCGCTGGTGGGCACCGCCCCCACGGGCGCGCAGCTCACGTCCACGAGGAAGTTCGCCGGGAACGGCGCAGCGGGAATGCCGGGGCAGAGGCCGGTCTTGAGGCACCAGTAGGTGGCGCCGGAGGTCGTGAATGGGATGGCCCGCGGGTCGGGCAGGTTGATGAGGACCACCTCGGCCCCCTCCGCCTCGATGGCGTCGAGCACCTGGCCGTAGGCGTCCTCGAAGTCGGGCACCGAAGTGAGCCGGGTGATGTCGCCCGGGGCGCTGGTGTTGAAGAGCGCGCCGCCGAAGTCGTTCGCCCCGAGCCAGACGGTCACCAGCGTCGGGTCGGCGTCCTGCATTGCCTGGAGCTGGGTCCGGCCGCCAAGGATGATCGTGGTCAGCGCGTTCGAGTTGCTCACCGGGAGGAGGTTGTCGACCGCGTCCACGACCCGCGCGGTAGGCACCGCTACGTTGCTCAGCCAGGGATGGTGGTCGGGGGCGCGGAGGTCGCAGGTGGCGGGCCCGCCGCCGCCCACGCGTTCCTGGGTGATGTTGTTGACGAACGGTGGGGCGCATCCGCGACCCTGGAGCGACGCATAGTAGTACGGGAAGCCGCTCGCGCGGCCGATCAACGCCGCATAGGAGCGCCGCTGGGTGCTGTCATTGATGCCGGCACTCTGGACGCCGGCGGTGAGGCTGTTGCCCATCGCCACGTAACGCGCGAACAGCGCGTTCTCCGGGCGGGTCACGGGACTCACCAGCCGGTCGCTCTCGACGCAGGCGCCGGTGACGAGTGGGAGGGCCAGGGCGAGGCCCGCCGCGACGGTGCGAAGCTGCATGGGTGGCGTCTCCCCGGGTCAGAACTCGTAGGTGAACGTCAGCCCGATGAGATGGGCCGAGAAGGTGTACAGGCCGTTGTTGAGCGCGGTGGTCGGCTCCTCGCCGGGCAGCGGCTCGAGCGTCCGCCCCTGCCGGTTCTGCTGGTCGATGAACTGGTAGGCGAAGTCCACGCCGAGGTGCGCGCCGAATCGGTGGCCGACGCCGAAGGTGAATTCGTCGCGCGCGCCCTCGGGGAGGTTCGGGGTCACGGTCTGGTCGGGCGCGGCGGCGCTGTGCTTGAGGAAGCCGGCGCGGACCACCGTCCCGGGGGTGATGGCGAAGTCGCCGCCCAGCCGGAAGCCGTTGGTGTCCTCGTAGTTCTCCGGCACCACCCGGGTGCCGGCGTTCTCGAATTCGATCACCAGCTCCTCGAACGCCGACCAGTTCACGAACTGCCAGTCGAAGTGCAGGGTGAACCGGTCGCTGGCCCGGAAGGAGGTGCCCAGGACGAACTGCCAGGGGAAGACGAGCTGCGTCGTCCCGCCCTGGTCGGCGAGCGCGGCGCCGTCGGCGAACTGCCCCGCCACGACGGCATCGATCGGGGTGCCGGCGGGCAGCCCGAGCGGGTTGTTGGGGGCCAGCACCAGGCCGGTCGGGATCTGCGAGAAGTCCGCCTCGCCGTCGTCGATGTCGACCTCCTGCTGGCTCAGGTACCGGGCGCCGAAGGAGAGGCGGTCGGTGACCTTGACGATGGCACCGAGGTGGAAGCCCGTGCCGTTGCCGCCGCCCCCCAGGTCGAGGTCGGCGAAGTCGGTGCCGCTCGCCACGCCCAGGTTGCCGAAGGTGATGCCCGGGGCCGCGGTCTGGTGGGAGAGGTCCACCCGCTGCTTGAGCTGGACCTCGACGAAGGAGAAGTCGACGCCCCCGCCGAGGGAGAGCCAGTCGGTGACCTTGGCGGCCACGGTGGGCTGGACGTAGACACCCTGGATCTCGGAGTGGTACCCGAGGAAGCGGGCCATCGAGGTGGGCTCCCACTCGGTGGCGAGGCCGTAGGGCGCGAAGAGCCCGATGCCGACCGCGAAGCGGTCCCCGATGCCGGATGTGAGGAAGGCGTGGGGGACCGGGTAGACCTTGTCCTTGTAGTGCATCTGCTCGCCGGTGGCGCCCTCGGTGAACGAGCCACGCGGCTTGATGAGGGTGACGCCCGCCGACACCGTCTGCCGGCCGCGGACGTCGAGCCCGGGGGCCGCGAGACCGGCCGGGTTGTAGAAGATCGCGGAGCCGTCCGTGCAGGGCGACGCGACGCCGACGCCCGCGCGACCCATCGCGCAGGTGTCGTGCTCGTACACGCCGTAGCCCTGCGCCGTGGCCGCACGGGGCGCCAGCCACGCCGCGCCCGCGACCGCCGCAGCCAGACCCAACCGGAAGCGTCGCATAGACCTCTCCGAAGAGACGGAACTGCCCGTGGGGATGCCGGGCGGGCGCCCGGCGGAAAGACGCCCCCAAGCTACGATGCCGCGCCGGGGGCTGTCCAGCGAAGCGGGGTCACGTCGCGGCGGGCGGGCGGGCCTCCGGCCGTGCGGCCGTGAGCGGGATCCTCACCGTGTCGGCCCCGCCGTCGAGCTCCACCTCGAACCGGTAGCGGCCGGGGGCCGGGAGGGGCAGGTCGAAGACCAGTACCGCGGTGGCCTCGACGTGCTGTACCCCCGCCGGCGGCTCGCCGAAGCGGACCGTGCCCTCGGTCTCCATGAGGGTTTCTCCATTCTCCCGGAGGAACCGGATGCGGAGCGCGTGGACCCCGATCTCCGTGCGGCGGCCCCGCACCCGGACCACCAGGTGCGCCGCGCGGTGCCGGCCGGGGAAGCGGTTCACCCAGACGTGCTCGAACACCCCCAGCACGGAGAGCTTCCCGTGCTGGTCGATGAGCGCGTAGTCGGCGACGACCGCGAACGCGACCTCCAGGGTCAGGCCACGCGAATGGAGTCGACCACGGCCCGGGGCGTGATGCGCCCCACCACGTCCATCCCGCCGGTCACCTGGCCGAAGACGGTGTGGACGCCGTCGAGGTGGCGCTGGGGCGCGTGGCAGATGAAGAACTGGCTCCCGCCGGTGTCCTTCCCGGCGTGCGCCATCGAGAGGGTCCCGGCCACGTGCTTGTGGACGTTCCGGGCGGTCTCGCACTTGATGGTGTAGCCCGGCCCGCCGGTGCCGACCCGCGGGTGGTTCGCTTCCCGCGAGAGCGGGTCGCCGCCCTGGATCATGAAGTCGGGGATGCAGCGGTGGAAGCGGGTGCCGTCGTAGAAGCCCTGGTTGGCCAGCTTCTCGAAGTTGGCAACGGTGCCGGGCGCCTCCTCGTCGTAGAGCTCGGCGGTGATGACGCCCTCGGAGGTGGTGATCGTGGCGGTCTTCATGGTCGTTGGGGAGAGGGGAGAGGGGAGAAGGTTAACAGGGGAGCGGGGAGCGGGGAGCAGGGAGCGGGGGACTCGCGACTACCTGGGTCCCAGCGCCTCGAGCACCGCCGCCCATTCGGCGTCGGAGGCGGCCGGGGCGCCGCAGGCCGCGCCTTGGCAGGCATACGCGCGCGGGCCGGGCCCGGCCTGGAGCATGCCGCGGAGGGCCTCGGGCAGCGTGGCGGCGTCCGCGGGGGGACCGGCCAGCCGGCGGACCGTGCGGCGGGGGAGGTAGGTCGCCAGGGCGCGGCGATGCATCCGCTCCCCCTCGGCATCGCCCGGCGCCCCGACGATGACCAGCTCCGCCGCGGGGCGAAGCGCCCAGTCGAGGGCGAGCAGGGCGGCTGCGCCGTGCAGGCCGAGCTCTCCCGCACCGCCGGCGATGGCGCGCGCGTGGGTGTCACGCCGCTCCGCCCAGCGGGGGTGATGCGTGAGCGCCGCGAGCCGGGCGAAGGCCACACCGGCCACCCCGTTGGGCGACGGGGTCGGGTTGTCCTGGAGCGGACGGCCCGGCTCGGCCAGGAGCCCGGTCCCGCCGCCCAGCCGGTCGAGGAGGGCGCCCCCGTCCGACGGCCGGAACTCCCGCCAGACCCGGTCGAGGATGGCCTCCGCCCACGCGAGCCAGGCCGCATCCCCGGTGGCCTCGAAGGCATCGAGGGCGGCGGCCGCGACCTGGACCTGGTCGTCCAGCAGCTCCGCCTCGCCGCCGGGATGATGCGGCACCGCGTCGGGCGCCGGGGCCTCGTCCCTGAGCCGCGCAAGCGCGCGGATCCCCGACGCGAGCGCCGCGTCCTCGTCGAATACCACGCCCGCGCGGATCATCGCGCCGGCGAGCATGCCGTTCCACGCCGCGTACCGGGTGTGGTCCACTGCCGGGGCGGGGCGCCGGGCCCTGGCAGACCGGAGCTTGGCCGCGGCATCCGCGAGGAGCTCGCGCACCCGCTCGGCGGGCTGCTCGGTCCGGAAGGCGAGATCCTCCTCGCCGGCCGCGACGAAGAGAACGTTGCGCGCGGGGTCGTGGGACATCTCGCCGGCGGTGCCGATGTCCCACCGTTCCGCGGCCACGGCGAACTCCGCCGGCTCGAGGACGGCCGCCGCCTCGGCGCGGGTCCAGGTGAAATAGTCGCCGTCGTCGTCGAGCCCGACGTCGGCGTCCTGGCTCGCCCCATACCCGCCCGCGGGATCCTCCAGCACCTCCCTGACCCACCGCACGATGCCGCGCGCGGCCTCGGCCCAGCGGGGCTCCCGGAAGGCGGCCCACGCCTCGGTGAAGGCGCGGAGCAGCTCGGCGTTGTCGCTCGCCATCTTCTCGAAGTGCGGCACCACCCAGCGTTCGTCGACGCTGTAGCGGTGGAACCCGCCGCCGAGCTGATCGTGGATCCCGCCGCCGGCCATCGCGTCGAGCGTGCTCCCGACCACCTCGCGCAGTCCCTCGGCCCCGCCGTCCGCGGCGCGCTGGAGCAGGAAGAGGAGGGCCGTGGGATGGGGGAACTTGGGCCGGTCGCCGAAGCCGCCGTGGCGCGGGTCCCAGGCCGCGGTCATCCGGGCCTCGCCCTCGGCGAGCAGCGCCTCGGTCGGCTCCCCGGCGCGCGCCTCGCCCAGGCTGCCCGCCACCACCCGGCGCACCGCGGCGGCCTGCCCCGTCACCTCGGCCCGCTGTTCCCGCCACGCGGCGAGGGCGCGCTCGAGCACCTCCCGGAAGCCCGGGCGTCCCCAGCGGGCGTCGGGCGGGAAGTAGGTCCCGCCGTAGAAAACGTCGCCCTCGGGCGTCAGCAGCGCGGTGAGCGGCCAGCCGCCCTGGCCGGTCAGTGCCTGCACCGCCCGCTGGTAGCGCGCGTCCACGTCGGGACGCTCGTCGCGATCCACCTTGACGCAGACGAAGGCGGCGTTGAGGAGCCCGGCCAGGCCGGCGTCCTCGTACGACTCGCGATCCATCACGTGGCACCAGTGGCACCAGGCGGCGCCGACATCCAGCAGCACCGGGCGGTCCTCGGCGCGCGCCCGGGCGAAGGCCTCGTCGCCCCACGGGTGCCAGTGCACCGGCTGGCTCGCCGCCGCCGCGAGGTACGGGGAGGCCGAGCCGGCGAGGCGGTTCATGCCCGGATCGCCCTCGACTTCCGACCGTCGACCTCTGACCGGGGAGGGGTGGCGGCCGAGGGGCAGAGGTCCGCCAGCACGCACTCCCCGCAGCGCGGCCGGCGCGCGATGCACACCGCTCGCCCGTGCTGGATGAGCAGGTGGGAGACGAGGGTCCAGTCGGCGCGCGGCACCAGCCGCACGAGCTCCCGCTCGATCTTCACCGCATCGGTCTCGCGGGTGAGCCCGAGCAGCCCGGCGAGGCGGGTGACGTGGGTGTCCACGGTGATGCCCTCGTCGATCCCGAAGGCATTCCCCAGCACCACGTTCGCGGTCTTCCGGCCGACGCCGGGCAGCCGGCTGAGCGCCTCCATCGAGGGGGGGACCTTCCCCCCGTGCTCCGCCACCAGCGCCCGGGCCATCCCCACCAGGCTCCGCGCCTTGTTGCGGAAGAACCCGGTGGACCGGATGACCTCCTCGACCTCGGGCTCACGGGCGGCGGCCAGCGCCTCCGGATCCGGCCATCGGGCGAAGAACCCGGGCGTCACGAGGTTGACGCGCTGGTCGGTGCACTGCGCCGAGAGGATGGTCGCGACCAGGAGCTGGTAGGCGTCGGCGTGCTCGAGCGCGCAGCGCGCGTCGGGCCAGGCGCGCTTCAGCCGGTGGAGGATCTCGAGGGTCCGCGCCGTCCGGATGGCCGCCGACTCCCTCGGCCGGCGGGGGGCGGCGGCGGGACGCGGGCTCACCGGTGCCGCCGGGCGTGGGCCAGGAATCCGTCCACGTCACGGGTGTTGAGCACGTCCGCCGCCCCGAGCCAGCCCTTCCGCGCCACGTCGACGCCGAACCGCATGTTCCCGATGCCCGCGGTGTTGTGGGCGTCGGCCCCGATCGAGACGAAGGCGCCGGCCTCGCGCGCCCGGCGGACCACGCGCCAGTCGAGGTCGAGGCGGTGCGGGTCGGCGTTGATCTCCAGGGCGACCCCCGTGGCCGCGGCGCGCTCGAAGACCTTCTCGAGGTCGAGCCGGTAGGCCTCGCGGGAGAGGAGGAGGCGCCCGGTGGGGTGCCCGAGGATGGTGAGCGCGGGATGCCCGAGGGCGCGGAGGATCCGGTCGGTCATCTCGCGCTCGCCGAGGTTGAACCGGCTGTGCACCGAGCCGATGACGAAGTCGAGCCGGGCCAGCGTGGCGTCGTCGTAGTCCAGGGCGCCGTCGACGAGGATGTCCGCCTCGACACCCTTGAGCACGCGGAAGCCGTCCAGCTCGGCGTCGACCGCGTCGATCTCGTCCGCCTGCCGGAGCAGGTCGTCGGGCGAGAGCCCGCCGGCGTACGCCGCCGAGCGGCTGTGGTCGGTGATGCCCATCCAGGCATAGCCGGCGTCGCGCACGGCGCGGGCCAGGTCGGCCACCGAGGTGGTCCCGTCGGAATAGGCGGTGTGGCAGTGGAGGAACCCGCGGAGGTCCCGGGGCTCGAGGAGGCGGGGGAGGGTCCCCGCCGCCGCCGCCGCGACCTCGCCGCTCCCCTCGCGGAGCTCGGGCGGGATGGGGGGGAGCCCGAGCGCGGCGTACACGGCGGCCTCGTCGGGCGTCGCCACGAACTCGCTGCCGCGCCAGAGCGCGGCCCCGTGGAGGGAGCAACCCCGGGCGGCGGCGTGGGCCGCGAGCGCCTCGAGGTGGGCGGCGCTGCCGGTGGCCTGGAGCAGCACCGCGCCCGCGTTCCGCGGGGTGGTCACCACCACCTGGGCGGTGTTGCCGCCGGCCACGCGCAGGGTCACCTGGCGCTCGTCGCGCCCGGCGAACTCCTGCACCCCGGGGAGGGTGCCGAGCCGGGCGAAGATCTCGTCGGGAGCCGCATCGGCCACCAGGACCACCACCACGTCCCGCACGACCTCCATCCGGCGGCGGACGTCGCCGGCGACGATGGCCTCCCGCACGCCGGGCAGGCGCGCCAGCGCCGCGCGCAGTCCCTCGGCCTCGTCATCGGCGTGATGGAGGAGCCGGAAGGCGCTGGCCCGCCGGAGGAAGGCGATGCTCTTCAGGATGTTCTCGGCGGTGCGGGCGCCGAAGCGCGGCAGCTCGGCGAGTCGCCCGTCCTGGGCGGCCGCCTCCAGCTCGGGGATGGACTCGATGCCGAGGACCTCGTGGATCTGCCGGATCTTGGCCACGCCGAGACCGGAGATGGCGAGCATCTCGACGAGGCCCGGCGGAACCTGCTCGCGCAGCTCCTCGAGCAGGGTGGAGCGGCCGGTGTCGGCCACCTCCTGCACGATCTGGAGGGTGGCCGGGCCGACTCCCTTGGTGGCCGCGAGGATCCCCCCCGCGAGGGCGCCGCGGAGGTCGCCCCCGACCCCGCCGAGCGCCTTGGCCGCGGTGCGGAAGGCCCGGATGCGGAAGGGGTTCTCCCCCTTGAGCTCGAGGAAGGCGGCGATCTGCTCGAGCACTTGCGCCGCGGTGCGCCCATCGGTGGCGGGCATCGTCTCGGGCGTCACGTCAGGCCTCCCACCCGCCAGGCGAGCTCGAGCAGCTCCTCGGCGCCGGTCAGGGAATGCAGCCCGGCGGCGGCGCCGCCGGCGAGGGTGGCACTGAAGAGCGGCGTCCCGTCGGGACGCACCAGCTCGGCGGGCCTCGGCCCCTCGACCTCGACCACGGTGAACCCGTCCCGCCCTGGATGCAACCCGAAGACCCCCAGGGCCCGGAGGCCGGCGCCCGCGGGATGGACGAAGAACCCGTCGAGCGGCTCGGCGGGGAGGCCCGGTCCCAGCTCGGCCCAGAACTGGCGAGCCGGGAGCTGGACGTAGTGTGCCCCGCCGGGAGCGACGGGCGCGGGCACCGGCACCGGGCCCAGGGCCCGGTCGAGGGTGGCGTGGTCGGGGGCCGCCACCGGCCGGCCGGCCTGCCAGAAGAGGAAGGCGTGATGGAGGAGGGCCGCGAGCTCGCCGATTCCCTCCCCGAGGCCCTCCCCGGGACGAAGGTCCCTCAGGATCTCCACCGCTTCGCGCACCAGGAGGAGGGCGTCCCGGTCCAGGGGATCGGTACCGTCGGCATCGAGAGCCGCGGAAAGCGCGGGGAAGCGGGCCTCCGCGAGGTCGCCGAGGAACAGGTCGAACGGGGTGGGACGGGGGGCCATCGAAGAAAGCTAATCGGCCGGCCCCGGGGCACTTCCCGAGGTCGCTGTGCCACCGTAGGTTGGGTCGCTTCCCCCCCGACGCCGGCACCGGAGGATCCTAGGTGGAGACCCGCGGCAGCATCGCCACGAAGGTGGCGCTCATCACGTCCGCCGTCGTCGTCCTCGCCCTCGTGCTGGTGGGCGGACTGGCCATCCGGAGCACCGACCAGGCGCTGGTCCGGCTCCAGCTCGACCAGGCGACGCGCCGTCTCACCACCAACCTCGCCATCACGGAACGGATCCTCGACGAGCGATTCCCCGGGGCCTGGCGGCTGGCGCCGCCCCCGGCGGGGCCCACGTCGGTCGAGATCTACAACGGCAACAGCCCGGACCCGGCCTTCCGGGGGACGGAGCGGGTGGAGCAGGTGCTCTACAAGGGCGAGGACCTGGTCTGGGGCAACCCCGAGGTGGAGGCGCTGCTGGTGGAGGCCTCGCGGCTCACGGGGACGGAGTTCGCGCTGGCCCAGCGGCTGCCGACCAAGGCGTCCCAGGACCCCCGGGTGGCGGGCGGCCCGAACGGCCGGGCGCTCCGCCTCGTGGCGACCGCGGTCCGGGGGGACAGTGCGGCGGCCGACCGGGAAGCGGTCTCCACCGTGATGCCGGACCTCGACCCCGCCACGGGCGCCCCGGCGGCCGTCGGCCTCGTGCTCGGGGAGGACCGGGAAGTGGTGGGGCAGTCGGTGTCGGTGGGTCGGGACAACTGGACGCTCTACCGGCCGCTCCGCGACCCGTCCGGGGCGATCGTGGGCGTGGTCTACGCCGGCACGCCCTTCGCGCCCTTCAAGGAGGCGGCCCGGGCCGCCACCCGCGAGGTGGCGGAAGGCGTGCTGCCGGCGGTGGCGCTGGTGGCGCTGGGCACCTCGCTCCTCCTGTTCCTCCTGGTGCGCGGCCTGCTCCGGCCGCTGCGCACCATCCACGGGGCGGTGGCCCGGCTGGGCGAGGGGGAGTGGCCCGAGCCGATCCCGGTGCGCTCCCGGGACGAAGTGGGGGTGCTCGCCCACGCGTTCAACCGGATGGCGGCGGACATGCGCCAGACCTACGCCACCATCGAGGACAAGGTCCACCAGCGCACCCGCGAGCTGGAGGAGAGCAACGCGAAGCTGGGGCAGGCGCGCGAGGCGGCCGACGAGGCGAACCGGGCCAAGAGCCGCTTCCTGGCCAACATGAGCCACGAGCTGCGGACGCCGCTCAACGCCATCATCGGGTACAGCGAGATGCTGGAGGAGGAGGCCAGCGAGTCGGGCCTCGACGCCCTGGTGCCCGACCTGCGCAAGGTGCACGGGGCGGGCCGGCACCTGCTCCAGCTGATCAACGACGTGCTCGACCTGTCGAAGATCGAGGCGGGGAGGATGGATCTCTACCTCGAGACCTTCGACGTGCGGCAAATGGTGGACGACGTGGTGAACACCATCCAGCCGCTGGTGAGGCAGAAGAGCAACACGCTCGTGGTCGAGTGCCCGCCCGACGCCGGCTCGATGCACGCGGACCTGACCAAGCTCCGGCAGTCGCTCTTCAACCTGCTCAGCAACGCGTCCAAGTTCACCGAGCAGGGGACGATCACGCTCGAGGTGGTCCGGGAGGAGGTGGATGGCCGCCCGATGCTCGGGTTCACGGTCCGGGACAGCGGGATCGGGATGACCCCGGCGCAGCTCGAGCGCCTCTTCCAGCCCTTCAGCCAGGCCGACGCCTCGACCACGCGGAAGTACGGCGGGACCGGGCTGGGGCTCGCGATCACCAAGCGGTTCATCGAGATGATGGGCGGCGAGGTCACGGTGGACAGCGCCCCGGGTCACGGGTCGGCGTTCACCCTCCGGCTGCCGACCTCGGTCGAGCAGGCGGCCATCCGGGTGACCGGGGAGCACGTGCGGCAGCGGGTCGGCGCGGGGCTGGTGCTGCTGGTGGACGACGACCCGACGATGCACGACCTGGTGCGCCGGATCCTCGAGAAGGAGGGGATCCCGGTGATCGGCGCCGGGTCGGGGGAGGAGGGCCTCGCCATGGCCCGGGAGCTCCATCCCTCGGCGATCATCCTCGACGTGATGATGCCGGGCGGGGACGGGTGGCACGTGCTGCGCGAGCTCAAGAAGGACCCGCCGCTCGCGGCCATCCCGGTGCTGATGCTCACCGTGGTGGACGACCGGAGCCTGGGCATGGCACTGGGGGCCGCCGAGTACCTCACCAAGCCGGTGGACCGCGAGCGGCTGATCGAGGTGGTGCGCCGGCTCCGGCACGAGGCCGGCAGCGGCACCGCCCTGGTGGTGGACGACGACCCGGTGGCGCGCCGGCGGCTGGCATCGCTGCTGGGGCAGGAGGGCTGGAGCGTGCTGGAGGCGGGCGACGGGCGCGAGGCCCTCTCCCGACTGGACGAGGCGACGCCCGACCTGATCCTGCTGGACCTGCAGATGCCGGTGCTGGACGGGTTCGGCTTCCTCAACGAGCTGCGCGGCCGCGACGGCGGCGACGCGATCCCGGTCGTGGTGGTGACCGGCCGGGACCTCACCACCGAGGAGCGGGAGATCCTCGGGCTCAGCGTCCGCCGGATCTTCGACAAGCTGAGCCTCGAGGAGAAGGAGCTCGCGACCGAGCTGCACCGGGTGCTCGGCATCGCGGGGGAGGGTTGACGATGCCCAAGATCCTGCTGGTGGAGGACAACGAGCTCAACCGCGACATGCTCTCCCGGCGGTTGGCGCGGCGGGGATTCGAGGTGGTGCTGGCGGGCGACGGCGCCGAGGGCCTCGAGACCGCCCGCAGCGAGCGCCCCGACCTGGTGGTGATGGACCTGAGCCTGCCGGTGCTGGACGGCTGGGAGGCGATCCGCCAGCTCCGGGCCGACCCCGCCCTCTCGGCCATCCCGGTGCTGGCGCTGACCGCGCACGCGATGGCGGGCGATCGGGGCCAGGCGCTCGCCGCCGGAGCCGACGACTACGACACGAAGCCGGTGGACTTCACCCGCCTGATGGGCAAGATCGACGCCCTGCTGGCCGCGCCGCCCCGCGCGCCCGGCGCCTGACCGCCAACGCCGAACGGACCGATGCGCCCACTGCCCCTGCTCCTTCCGCTGCTCGCCCTGACCGCCTGCGCCTCCGGCGGCGGGCCCGCATCCGCGCCGGCACCCGAGGTGGCCGCGGCGACCCCGCCGCCGGTCCGGGTACCCGAGGACCGGCCCTACGCGCTCTCGGTCACGACCCGCGGTGACGTGTCGGTGGAGGTCACCGCGGGCACCGCCCGAGGTCGCCGGGACACCACCGGGGCCTTCGGCGCCCCGGTGGACCTGCAGCAGGCCGGCGCCGGGGACGAGCGGGGCAAGGCCTGCGGGCGCGAGTGGCGGCAGTCGGAGGCGCGGGCCTCGGGGGGGGTCGCGCCGCGGCGGGGTGAGGGGCCGGGGGTGAGCGAGGTGACGGTTTCGGTGGCGGCCAGCGCCCGGCGGGGATTCTACCGGGAGAAGGGCGTGCTCACCTGCACCCAGCGGGTGGAGTCGCCGGCGTCGGCCAACGCGCGGGCCCGCTTCCGGATGGCCGTCGCGTTCACCGCGGAGGAGGGGGTCCGGGACCGGCTGATGGTGCAGGTGTCGGGGCAGCCGTACTCGCGGCTCGGGCTCACGCTGAGCGACAGCGCCGGCCAGGCCCTGGCGCTCGCGCCGGCCCCGGGGGGCGACGCGATGGTGGAGCTCCCCCGGGCGGGGACCTACGTCCTCAGCGGGTCGCTCAGCGTGGCCGCCCAGCCGGAGCGGCCGGCACCGGTCGAAGGGTCGCGCCGCGCCACCGTCCGGCTGCTCAGCCTGCGGGACGCGCTCACGGCGGCCTTCGGGTCGCCGCCCACCGCGGAGCTCCTGGTGCCGTTCGACGTCCCGCTCGACGCCCGCGAGCTCTCGCTGGGCTTCACCCGTGCGGTGCTGGGCGACGCCCAGGCGTGGCGGCCCTGCCCCGACGAGTCGGTCTGCGGCGGCCGCGGGGAAGACATCCTGGTGACGGGCGTCCGGGCCACCCCCGCGGGCGGCGGCGTCCGGCTCACCTACGGCATGCAGGGCCGCCGGGGCCGGGTGGACACGGTGGCCTTCCTGGCGGAATTCGAGGGCGAGCGCGACTCGCTCCGCCCGGTGTCGCTGGCGCTCGCGGGGTCGTCACTCGACCGCCGCGACCTGGCGGCGGTGAGCCCGGTGCTGCGCGAACGGCTGGCGGGCGCCAGGGTCGGCGTGGGCCCCTCGCTCAACGCGGCGGCCGCGCCCCTGGTGGGGCGCTTCCCGGTGGCGTGGGGTGGGGCCTGCGTGCCCCGGGCGGAGGGGGCGCAATTCCGCGGGCTCCGGCCCCCGGCCAATCCCGAGCTCTTCCTCGCGGCCTACGGGCTCCCGCTGGAACCCGCGGTGCCGTGTCCGCCGGGCAGCGGACGCCGGTAGCGCCGGATGGACGACGCCGCGCGGGAGTGGCCGGCGGCTCTCGACTCCCTGCCCGCGATCGGGGCGTGGGTGCTGGCGCGCGCGGCCACGGCGGGAGCCGAGGCCGACGCGGCGCAGGACCTCCGCCTCGCGATCGAGGAGATCGTGACCAACGCCATCACCCACGGTGGGGCCACGCGGTTGGCCCTCCGGGTGGAGGGCGGCGGGGGCGCGGTGACGGCGGTGATCCGGGACGACGCCCGGCCGTTCGATCCGCGGCAGGCCCCGGCGCCGGACCCCGCCGCCCCGCTCGAGGCCCGGCGCGTGGGCGGCCTGGGGTGGTACCTTGTGCGGCGGCTGATGCACGACGTCCGCCACCGCCCGCTGAGCGGCGGGCGCGGGAACGAGGTGACGCTGGTCCGCCGGCTCGACGGCGACCGGCCGGACTCCGGACAACCACAGGACCAACGATGAAGATCGAAGTGGAGCGTGGCGAGCCCGTCACCCTGGTGCGACTCGCCGGGAGCGTCGACGGCCTCACCGCGCCGGAACTGGAGCGCGCCATCCAGGCCGAGACGGAAGCGGGGGGCACCCGCTTCGTCCTGGTCCTGGCGGACGTGGACTACACCAGCAGCGCCGGCCTCCGGGTGCTGCTCGGGGCCACCAAGGACGCGCGGGCGCGCGGCGGGGACGTGCGGCTCGCCGCGGTGCGCGAGCACGTGCGGAAGGTGCTGGAGCTGAGCGGCTTCACGGGGATCCTCAAGCTGTACCCCGACGAGGCGGCGGCGCGGGCGAGCTTCGCCGGCTGAGCGGTTCAGCCGGCCCGGCGCACCGCCAGCAGGGTCACGTCGTCGGCCGGCTCCGCCCCGGCGGCGTGGCGATCCACCAGGTCCAGCACCCCGCCCAGCGCCGCGGCGGCGCCCGCCGCTGCGGCGTCCACCGCCGCCAGCACCGGCTCCTCCCCCAGCAGCTCGCCTCCCAGGCTCCGCGCCTCGGTGACCCCGTCGGTCCAGGCCAGGAGCAGCTCGCCGGGGGCGAGCTCCACCCGTTCCACCGCGAAGTCGAGCCCGGGCATGAGCCCCACGGCGGGGCCGGTGGGCGCGAGCCGCAGCGCGCGGCCGCTCCCGGTGACCAGCGGCGGCTCGTGACCCGCGTTGACGTAGTCGAGGGTGCCGGTCTCGCCGTCGAGGATGCCGAAGAACACGGTGGCGAAGACGTTGGTGTCGCCGTGGGTTCCCGCGAGGTACTCGCTGGTGAGGGTGATGGTGCGGCGGAGGTGGCCGCGGCGGGCCTCGGCGCGGCTGGCGACGTCCCGCCGGCGCTCGGCGTCACGGACCTGGTCGGTCCACCGGGCGCCGTCGGACTGCTCCGCCAGCGCGCGGAGCATCGTCCGGATCAGGGCCATGAAGAGCGCCGCCCCCACCCCCTTGTCGCAGACGTCGCCCACCACCAGCGCCAGCTCGCGCCCCCCCGCCATCGGGAAGACGTCGTAGAAGTCGCCCGACACCTGGCGGGCCGGCCGGAGGCCCGCCGCCACCTCCCACCCGGGCAGCACCGGCAGGGCCGCGGGGAGGAAGGAGCGCTGGATCTCGCGGCCGATCTCCAGCTCGCGCTCGAGGCTCCGCGCGTACACCTGCTCCCGGTCGTGCAGCCGCTTCTTGGCGAGCGAGGCGCCGAGGCGGGCGCGGAGGATGGAGGGGTCGAAGGGCTTGGGGAGGTAGTCGTCGGCGCCCAGGCTGATGCAGCGGGCGACCACCTCGGCATCC
>JAICEH010000017.1 GCA_025924275.1 Gemmatimonadales bacterium
GGCCGGACCCTGGCGCCGGCCGCCGTCCGCCTGACGCCGGGCCGACGCCTCCGGGCCTACCGCTCGCTCGACTTCACTTCGTCCCAGAGGGCGTCGAGGGCCTCCAGGCCGGCCCGGCCGACGTCCACCCCCCGCGCCGCGGCGAGGCGCTCCACCGCCTCGAACCGGTCCCGGAACTTCCGGTTGGCGCGGTCCAGCGCGAGGCTCGGCTGGACATCGAGTTTCCGGGCCAGGTTCACCACCGCGAAGAGCAGGTCCCCGACCTCCTCCACCAGCTGCTCGCGGGCCACGCGCGGCGGGGCGTGTCCGACGTAGCCCGCGGGTGCCTCCGCACGGCCCTCCGGCACCGCCATCTCCGCCTCCACCTCGGCGAGTTCCTCCCGGACCTTGGCGAGCGGACCTGCGGCATCGTCCCAGTCGAAGCCGACGCCGGCGGCCCGCTCCTGCAGCCGATATGCGGCGAGCAGCGGGGGGAGGGTCCGGGGAAGCCCGGCGAGCGCCCCGCCACCGCGTTCGCGGCGCTTGAGCTGCTCCCACGGTTCGAGGTCGCCCAGGTCGAACAGGTGCGGGTGCCGCCGCCGCATCTTCGCCTCGAGGCGATCGGCGATTTCCGCGGGGGTGGCTTCGCCCAGCTCCTCGGCCAGCACCAGCTGCCACGCGAGGTGGAGGAGAAAGTCGCTGAGCTCCTGATTGATGGCTTCCGGATCGCCCTCTCCGAGGGCGTGATCCAGCTCGAGGAGCTCCTCGACCAGGTACGGGCGGAGGGTCTCACGGGTCTGGGCGCGGTCCCAGGCGCAGCGCCGGCGGAGGTCGCCGACCATCGCCATCGCGCGCCCAAGCGCTGATCTGTCTTGCATTTAGCCTCCAGGGCGGATAACATATCCCGCGCCACGTGAGCCCGTCAAACCCGCCCAATCCGGCCCGCGCGTGGGCCGATGTCAGCCTCGCCGCCCTGCGGGAGAACGCCCGCACCATCCAGCGCGCCGCCGCCGTCCCCCTCCTCCCGATGGTGAAGGCCGACGGCTACGGGCTGGGCGCCGTGGCCGTGTCGAGGGCACTCGAGTCGCTCGAACCCTGGGGCTTCGGGGTCGCGGCGGTGGACGAGGCGCGCGAACTTCGCGAGGCGGGCATCACGCGGCCGGTGGTGGTGTTCACCCCGGCCTCCCCTGCGGGGCGCCCGGCCTTCGCGCGGCACGACCTCCGCGCCACCATCGGGGACCTCGACGCCCTCGGCGCGTGGGTCGCGTCGGGGCTCCCGTTCCATCTGGAGATCGACACGGGGATGTCGCGGGCCGGGATCCGGTGGGACGACGGACCGGCGCTCGCGGCGGCGGCCGACCTGGCAGGCCCGGCGGCGGGTTGGGAGGGGGTGTTCACCCATTTCCACTCGGCCGACCTCGACCGGACGGCCACCGAGGTCCAGTGGGAGCGCTTCCAGTCCGCCCTCCAGGCCTTCTCCCGGCGTCCCCGCATCGTCCACGCCGCGAACAGTGCCGCGGCGCTCGCCGGCCCGCGCTGGGCCGGCGACCTGGTCCGTCCGGGCATCTTCCTCTATGGTGGCGCCGCCGGCGGGCCGGCCCCGGAGCCGGTGGTGGCCCTGCGGGCCCCAGTGGTGGCTCTGCGCCGCCTGCGGGCGGGTGACACGGTGAGCTACGGCGCCACCTGGACCGCGCCAGAGCCGTGCGTGATCGCCACGATCGCGGCGGGCTACGCCGACGGGGTCCCCCGCGCGCTGTCGGGCCGGGGCGAGGCCGAGGTGGGCGGGCTGCGGAGGCCGTTCGTGGGCCGGGTCACGATGGACATGACCATGGTCCGGGTGGACGACGACGTGCGCGTGGGCGACGTGGCGACGCTCTACGGCGGGCTGGTCGGCCTCGAGGAGCAGGCGGCGCGGGCCGGGACCGTCGGCTACGAGCTGCTCACCTCGATCGGGCGCCGGGTGCACCGGCGTTACCGGGAGGATTGATGCGGCGCGCGGCGATCATCGTGCTCGACGGCCTGGGCATCGGGGCCGCTCCCGACAGCGCTGCCTGGGGCGACGCCGGGAGCGACACCCTCGGCAACGCCCTGCGCGACGGGCCGCCCCTCCCGCTCCCCAACCTGGCGGCACTCGGGCTGGGCCGGATCGCGGACCTGCCCGGGGTCCCGCCGGCGGAGCGGCCGGGTGCGGCCTGGGGCCGGCTCGACCCGGTGAGCGCCGGGAAGGACAGCACCACGGGCCACTGGGAGCTCTGCGGGGTCATCCTGGAGCGCCCGTTTCCGACCTACCCGGACGGCTTCCCGCCCGGGCTCGTCGAAGAATTCTCCCGTCGCACGGGGCGCGGCGTACTGGGGAACCGGGCCGCGTCCGGCACCGCCATCCTGGACGAGCTCGGTCCGGCGCACGTCGCGAGTGGCGACTGGATCGTCTACACCTCGGCGGACAGCGTCTTCCAGGTGGCGGCCCACGAGGGGGTGGTGCCGGTCGGGGAGCTCTTCGCCGCCTGTGCGGTGGCCCGGGAGATCTGCCGGCCGCCCCACGGGGTGTCGCGGGTCATCGCGCGCCCCTTCACCGGGAGTCCGGGGGCCTGGGTGCGGACGCCGCGCCGCAAGGACCTCTCCCTCGCGCCCCCGGCGGACACCCTGCTCGACCGCCTGGCGGCGGCGCACATCCCGCGCGTGGGGGTCGGGAAGGTGGACGACCTCTTCGCGGGGCGGGGGATCACCAGCGTCCACGCGGCAACCAACGCCGAAGCCTACGCGCTGGTCGAGGGAGCGCTCGCGGCGATGCGGCGCGGCCTGCTCTTCGCGAACGCGATCGAGTTCGACCAGGCCTGGGGGCACCGCAACGACGTGGCCGGGTTCCGCCGGGGACTGGCCGAGCTCGATGCGGCGCTGCCCCGGCTCCTGGCCGGAATGCGGGACGAGGACCTGGTTATCTTTACGGCCGATCACGGCAACGACCCCACGACGCCGTCCACCGACCACTCGCGGGAGTGCGTGCCGCTCCTCGTCACCGGGCCCCGGGTCCGGCCGGTGGACCTGGGGCGGCGCCGCACCTTCGCCGATGTCGGCCAGACGGTGGCCGAGTACCTCGGCGTGCCTCCCCTCGCGGCGGGCACGTCGTTCCTGGGAGAGACGCTCGATGGCTGACGACCCCCTCGTGCAGGCGGCACGGGAGGCCCAGGCGCAAGCCTACGCCCCCTACTCGCGGTTCCGCGTGGGCGCCGCGCTGGAGGCGGAGGATGGCCGCGTCTTCACCGGCGCCAACGTCGAGAATGCCTCCTACGGCCTCGGCATCTGCGCCGAGCGGTCGGCGGTGAGTGCCGCGGCCACGGCGGGAGCCCGGCGGTTCCGGCGGATCGTGGTGGTGAGCGAGAGCGACCCGCCGGCCACGCCCTGCGGCGCCTGCCGGCAGGTGCTGGCCGAGTTCGGCGGCGACCTGGTGGTGGAGGCGGTGGGGCCGCGCGGGTCGGGGCGGTGGCGGCTCGACGAGCTCCTGCCCGCCGCCTTCCGCGGGACGATCCTCGACGCCGCGGCGCGCGGGCCCGCCCTGTGAGCCGGGCGGCGGGTCTCGGCGCGGCGCTGGCGGTGGCCGCGGCCCTGCTCAGTGCCTGCCAGGAGGAGCTGGTGGCCCCGGGCAACTGTCCGGCGCTCTGTCCCGGGGACGCGGTCGTCGTCTACGACACCACCCTCGAGGCGGAGCCGCTCGGCGACTCCACCTTCGTCGGCTACACCAGCCGCGGGTTCGGGGCGTACTTCCTCGTCTCCGACGGCCTGCCGGGCGTTCCGGAGCAGCGCGGGCTGGTCCGGTTCTTCGCGCGCCCGGATTCGATCACGGTGCAGGACACGCTCCGGGCCTACGCGATCGACTCGGTCATCGTGAACTTCACCATCGCCGCGCGCGACACCTCGGTGAAGAGCCTCCGCGCGCTCTTCTATCGGATGCCCGCCCCGCTGGCGGTCGACACCCTGACCGACTGGGCCACGGTGAGCGGCGCGATCGTGGAGGCCAACCTCCTCGACAGCGTCGTGGTGGACGACACGACGGCCTCCCCCGCGGTGCGGATGCGATTCACGGAGGACGACCTCTCCCGGATCGCGATCCCGGCGGCCGACAGCGGCACCCTCGCCCTGGCGGTGGCGGTCCGCGGTGACGGGCCGACCGGCGCGCGCTTCATCGCGCTCGGCTCGGGCGGCCCGACCTTCACCACCTACGTGACCGCGGACGTGGCCGACACGACGCTGCGGGCGCAGGTCATCTTCCGCACGCCGACCGTGATCACCTGGGTGCAGGACGTCCCCGAGACGGTCGATCCCGACCTCCTCACCGTCGGGGGCGCGCCATCGGCGCGGAGCCTCGTGCGCTTCCGCCTGCCCGACCTGATCCGCGACTCCGCCCGCATCTCCCGCGCGACCCTCGAGTTCACGACCGCGGGGGCCCTGCCCGGGTTGCCGAGCGATTCCGCCTTCCTCCAGGCGCGCGCGGTCCTGGTGGACCTCGGGGCCAAGTCCCCCACGGCCGCCGGTGACGGCGAGATCCTGCTCGGGCCGGGGCCGGGCGGCACGATCGCGATCGACGCCACCGCCGTGGTGCGCTCCTGGCTGGGCGAGAGCGGCCTGCCGAACGCGGTCATGCTGGCCCTCGAGCTGGAGGCGGCCTCCTTCATCCGGCCGATCTTCGCCTCGACCCGGGCCGGCGGAACCCCGCCACGGCTCCGCCTGACCTACACGCTCCCCTACCGCTTCGGGGGGCAGTAGGATGCGCGCCACCGGCCTGCTGCTGCTCGCCGTCGTCCCGCTTCCCCTCGCCGCGCAGTCCTCCCAGTTCGGGGTCCGCGGCTTCGGGCTCCCCGGCCGCGAGCTCTCCGCCCGCGCCCTCGGCACCGGCGGCGGTTTCGCCCTGTTCGACGGCGAATCGAGTCGCAATCCCGCTTCCATCGCCGCCATCCCGGCGTTCACGGCCAGCTTCGCGGGGATGCAGAACTGGCGCACGTCGGAGAACCCGGCGGGCGAGGCCACGGTGAAGACCAACCGCTTCCCGCAGGTCTTCGTGGGAGGCCGGCTGGGCCGCTCCAATGTCTGGCTCGCGGGCAGCATCTCCAACTACACCGACCGGGACTTCCGGCTCGCCACCCAGGACACGATCGACCTGCGCGGCGAGCCGGTGGCGGTGTTCGACACCGTGGGCTCGACCGGCGGACTCAACGACCTCCGCCTGGCGGCCGCGTGGGGCCTGGGGCCGCGGCTCACCGTGGGGGCGGCGATCCACGCGGTGACCGGGTCCAACCGGATGACGATCCGCCGCGGCTTCTCCGACACGCTCTACCAGCCGGTGCAGGAAAGCGCCGAGCTCGAGTACGGCACCTTCGGCCTCTCCGCCGGCCTCTGGGCCAAGCCGCTGGTGAACGTCGCCGTCGCCCTGAGCGCCCGCCTCGACGGCTCGACCGACATCCAGGTGGACTCGATCGGGGCCAGTCTCGCGGAGGTCGGGCTCCCGGCGACGGTCTCCGGCGGCGCCCTGTGGACCGCATCCCGCCGCCTCACGGTGGGCGGGCAAGTGACCTGGCGAGGCTGGAGCCGAGCCGACGAGGGCTTCGAAGACCTGGGGGGCACCGGGGCCGGGAACACCCTCGAGCTCGCCGGGGGGCTCGAGTTCTACCGCAATCCCGAGCGCCCCCTCCGCTTCCCCTTCCGGGCAGGACTCCACTGGACCCAGCTGCCGTTCCCGCTCGAGCCCGGGGGCGACCCGGCGGAGTTCGGGATCGCGGTGGGGACCGGCACCCGGTTCGCCGCGGAGCGCGGCGGGATCGACCTGGCGCTGGAACGGGTCTGGCGGAGCGAGGGGAGCGACTACAGCGAGCAGGCCTGGCTGCTCACCATCGGGATCTCCGTGCGGCCCTGACACGGCGGGAGCGGGGCCGGCCGCTCCGTTCCCCGTTCCCCGTCCCCCCTCCTATCTTCCCCCCATGCCCGCCCGGCGCGTCTACCTCGAGACCTACGGCTGCCAGATGAACGTGGCCGACAGCGAGCTCATCGTGGGCGCGCTGGGGCGGGCAGGGTACGAGCCCGCCGCGTCGCCGGAGGACGCCGACGTCCTGCTCGTCAACACCTGCGCCGTCCGGGACAACGCCGAGCAGCGCGTGATCGGGCGGATGGGGGAGCTCCAGCGGTTCAAGCGGCCCGGCGGCGTTCTCGGCGTGGTCGGCTGCATGGCCCAGCGGCTGGGGGCGCGCCTGCTCGAGGAGGTGCCGCGGGTGGACCTGGTGGTCGGGCCCGACGCCTACCGCAACCTGCCCCGCCTCATCGCCCTGGCGGCGGACGGGGAACGGGTGACCGACACCGCGTTCCGGGCGTGGGAGCACTACGAGGACGTGCCGCCGGTGCGTCCCCCGGGAGCCACGCAGTTCGTGACGGTGCAGCGGGGGTGCGATTACCGGTGCACCTTCTGCATCGTTCCGTACACCCGCGGGCCCGAGCGGAGCCGTACGCTGGAGGACGTGGTGGCCGAGGTGCGGTCGCTGGCCTCCGGAGGGGCCACGGAGGTCACCCTGCTGGGCCAGACGGTGAACTCGTGGCGGGCGGACGGAAACGACTTCGCCGACCTGCTCCGCGCGGTGGGCACCGTGGACGGCATCCGCCGGGTGCGCTTCACGAGTCCGTACCCGACGGACTTCACCCAGCGCGTCATCGCGGCGATGGCGGAGACCGAGGCGGTGTGCGAGCACGTCCACCTCCCGGCGCAGAGCGGCTCCAACCGGACCCTTCGGCGGATGCTCCGGCGGTACACCCGTGAGCGGTTCCTCGAAGTGGTCGGGGAGCTCCGGGCGGCCATCCCCGGGATCACCTTCTCCACGGACCTGATCGCCGGATTCCCCGGCGAGACCGAGGCCGACTTCGCCGAAACGCTCTCCCTGGTGCAGGAGGCGGGGTTCGACGATGCCTACACCTTCCGGTACTCCGTGCGCGAGGGGACTCCGGCGGTGAAGCTCCGGGACCACGTCCCCGAGGAGGTGGCGGCGGAGCGGCTGGAGCGGCTGATCGCCGTGGTGCGCACCGCGGCCCGCCGGCGGAACCTCGCCCGGGTCGGCACGGTGCACGAAACCCTGGTCGAGCGGCCGTCCCGCCGGGGCGGGTTCCTCCTGGGCCGGACGCGAGGGAACCACCTCGTCCTGCTCGACCTTCCCGCGTCGGCCCTGGGCGGCTACCGGCAGGTCCGGCTCACCGGCACGACAGGCTCCACGTTCACGGGCGAGGTCGTCGCCCCCCAGCTGGCGGTCCTATGAGGATCCACAACCTGGTCGAGGAGCACGTCCTCGAGGCGTACGACGGGCTCAAGGCGCACTTCCCCGGCTTCTGCGGCTGCGAGGTCTGCCGCGCCGACGTGCTGGTGTACACGCTCAACCGGCTGCCGGCGCGGTACGTCGCCAGCCGGGAGGGCACGGTCCTCACCGAGATCAACCTCGACCGGAACCAGGTGCGCACCCAGATCGACGTGGTGCTGATGGAGGCATTCCGGCGGGTGGCCATCGCCCCGCGGTGCGGCCAGGCGAAGCCCCAGGCGCTCTGAGCGGTGGGGCCGCGCCGAGCGCGCGGCGGCCGCTGCTCGTCACCGTGGGGTACGGGGCCGGTCTCGCGACCGGCCTCGCGCGTTTCGGGGATCCCTTCCTCGTCCTTCCGCTCCTCCTCCTGCCGGTGCTCCGCCGGCCCGGCTCCCTCCTCGCCCTGGCCTGCCTCGGGGCGGCCGTCGGTCGAGTGGGCGGCGAGGCGGTCCGGATCGCCGAGACCGGGACGTGCCGGGCCCGGCTGCCGGCCGGCGCGATGGAACTCGTCGTGCGCGCCAGGGACCCGGTCGCCGAGGGGGGGCGGGGCGACGTCGGCCTGGTGTCGGTCCGGTGCCACGGCGCCGTCGCCACCCACTGGCCGGCGGGGCATCGCACCGGGGCGGGAGAGCAGTGGACGGTGCGCGCCCGCTGGGTGGTGCGGCCGGGACCCCTCGGCCGGCCCGGAGGCACCCTCGTGGTGCGCGAGGCGCGGCGGGTGGAGGGGGAGCGCCCGGACCTGGCCGACCGGATCCGCACCGGACTCGCGCGCGGTGCGGATCGGCTGTACGGGCCGCGCGCGCCCCTGGTGCACGCGCTGGTGCTGGGCCGGGGCCAGGTGGATGCCCGGGTGCGCGATGCCTTCGCGCGCTCCGGCCTCGCCCACCTGCTCTCCATCTCCGGCTTTCACGTGGGGCTCCTCGCGGGGTGGGTAGGCCTGGCGCTGGTCCTCTGCGGCGTGCCGCGCCGGCGCGCCTGGATCGCGGCCGCGGTGGCGGCCGTGGGGTATGCCGCGTTTCTCGGCTGGCCCGCCCCGGCCACGCGGGCGGCGCTGCTTGCCGCACTCCTCGCCGTCGAGCGCGGGCGCCAGCGCCGGGTGACCGCCGCGAGCCTGCTGGCCGCCACGGCCTTCCTGGTGCTCCTCGTGGATCCCTGGGCGATCACTTCGGCGGGTGCCTGGATGTCGTTCGCCGCGATCGGCGGGCTCGTCGCCACCACGCGCTGGACCGGGCGACGGCTTGGCGACGGTGCGCTCACCCGGGCGCTCGCCACATCGATCGGCGCGACGCTCTTCACGGCGCCGATCACGGCCTGGGCCTTCGGGTCGGTGGCCGGGGCCGGGGTGGCGCTCAACCTCGTGGCGGTGCCCCTCACCGCGGCCGTCCTCCCCGCCGTGGTGGCGAGCCTCGTCCTGGCCGGGCCCGCGCCGCCGCTCGCGGCCGCCTTCGCCGCCGCGGCCGGGGGAGGCCTCGCCCTGCTGGAGCGGCTCGCCTCGTGGGGGGCGGCCCTCCCGGTGGGTCACGTCGCCGTGGCGGGAGGGGCCCGCGCCGCGCTGCCCTGGCTTGGCCTCGCACTCGCGGCCGCCTGGGGGATGCACCGGCGGGTCACCGCGCGCGAGGCCTCCCGGCGCGTCGCCTGGGTGGCGGCCCTCCTCCTCTGGCTCCCGCTCCTGCCGCGGCCCGCGGCTTATGGGGGCTCCGGCCTGGCGCTACATTTCCTCGACGTCGGGCAGGGCGACGCCATCGCACTCCGGACCCCGGGCGGCCGCTGGGTGCTGGTGGACGCGGGTCCCGCCAGTTGGCGCAGTGACGCCGGCCGGAGGGTGGTGGTGCCCTGGCTCCGGCGGCAGGGCGCCCGCCGGATCGACCTGCTGGTGGTGTCGCACGCGCACGCGGATCACCTCGGCGGCGCGGGGGCGGTCCTCGACGCGCTGCACCCGGCCGTGCTGCTCGAGCCCGGCGGGCTGGTCGGGGACCCGCTCTACCTGGACTTCCTGGCCGCGGCAGGCGAGGAGGGCCGCCATTGGGTCCCCGCGCGGGATGGCCAGCGGCTCGAGCTCGACGGCGTCCGGTTCAGCGTGCTCCATCCGGACCCGGCCTGGCCTGGCTGGGGCCTCGATGTCAACGAGGACTCGGTGGTGCTGCTGGTGGAGTACGGCTGCTTTCGCGCCGTGCTGGCGGGCGACGCGGGCCTCCCCGTGGAGGCCCGGCTCCGCGGGCGGATCGGGCCGGTGGCGCTGCTCAAGGCCGGTCATCACGGCTCCCGGACCGCCACCGGCGAGGCCTGGCTGGACGAGCTCCGGCCCGCGGCGGCGGTGCTGAGCACCGGGGAGGGCAACCGCTACGGGCAACCGGCGCCCGCCACCCTCGCGCGGCTCGCCCGGCACGGGGTGGCCGCGTGGCGGACCGACCGCGAGGGGACCATCTCCGCCCGCACCGACGGGCACACCGTCACGATCCGCGCCGGGCGCGGGTCTCGCACCTTCGCCACGAGGGTCACGTGCTCCGCAGCGCAGCCGTCACCACCATCGAGCGGTTCATCCTCGACCAGGAGCGGGGCCACCCCGAGGCCACCGGTGAACTGACCAACCTGCTCTACGACATCGCCCTCGCGGGCAAGGTGATCGCCGGCGCGGTGCGGCGGGCCGGGCTGGTGGACGTGCTGGGCGCCGCGGGCAACGTGAACGTGCAGGGCGAGGAGCAGCAGAAGCTCGACGTCTACGCGAACGAGGTGGTGAAGAGCGCGCTGACCTTCACCGGCCGGGTCTGCGTGATGGGCTCCGAGGAGGACGACGACTTCATCCCGGTGCCCGACGGCTACCCCGTCGGCAAGTACGTCGTGCTCTTCGACCCGCTCGATGGCTCCTCGAACATCGACGCCAACGCTCCGGTGGGCACCATCTTCAGCGTCTACTCGCGGGTGAGCGACGGGGGCCGGGGCGACCAGCGGGACGTGCTGCAGCCGGGGCGGCATCAGGTCGCCGCCGGCTACGTGATGTACGGCTCGAGCGTGATGATGGTCTACACGACGGGCCACGGGGTCCACGGGTTCACCCTCGACCCCACCATCGGCGAGTTCGTGCTCTCCCACCAACGGATCACGATCCCCCCCACGGGGATGTACTACAGCGTGAACGAGAGCCGGTTCGGCCGGTGGGACCGCGGCGTGCAGCTGGCGGTGCGCGGCCTCCACGGCGACTTCCCCGACCAGATCAAGGGGAAGAACAGCCGCTACATCGGCTCGCTCGTCGCCGACTTCCACCGCAACCTGGTGAACGGCGGCATCTTCCTCTATCCCGGCGACGTGAAGGCCCCGGCGGGCAAGCTCCGGCTGCTGTACGAGTGCGCACCGATGGCCTTCATCGCGGAGCAGGCCGGCGGGGCCGCCACCGACGGGGTCACCCGCATCCTCGACCTCCAGCCCGAGGCGCTGCACCAGCGGACCCCCCTGGTGATCGGCTCCCGGGACGACGTGGAATACGTCCGCCGCATCATCCTCGAGCAGCGCGCCCGGGAGGGCGCGGCGTGAAGGGTCCCGCCGACCCGAAGGCCTGCTGGGGGCCGGGCGACTGGTCCGGGGATGCCGGCCGGGACCTGGGCCTCCCGGGGGCCTTTCCCTTCACCCGCGGCATCCACCCGACCATGTACGCCGGGCGGCTCTGGACCATGCGGCAGTACGCGGGGTTCGGGACTGCGGAGGAGACCAACGCCCGGTTCCACCAGCTCCTCGGCGCCGGGCAGACCGGCCTCTCGACCGCGTTCGACCTGCCCACCCAGATGGGGTACGACTCCGACCACCCGATGGCCCAGGGCGAGGTGGGGCGGGTGGGGGTCGCGATCGACACGGTGGACGACCTGGCCCTCCTCTTCCGCGGCATCCCGCTCGACCGCGTCACCACCTCGATGACGATCAACGCCACCGCCGGGATCCTGCTGGCGATGTACGTCGTGGTCGGGGAGGAGCAGGGCGTGGCGCGGGGGCGGCTGGGGGGAACGGTCCAGAACGACATCCTCAAGGAGTACATCGCCCGGGGCACGTACATCTTCCCGGCCGAGCCGTCGCTTCGCCTCGCCGTGGACCTCTTCCGCTTCGTGGCCGCCGAGGGGCTGGCCTTCAACCCCATCTCGATCAGCGGCTACCACATGCGCGAGGCCGGGGCCACGGCGGCGGAGGAACTCGGCTTCACGCTGGCCAACGGCCTCGAGTACGTCCGGCGCGCCGTCGCCGCGGGCCTCCCGGTGGACACGTTCGGCCCGCGGCTCTCGTTCTTCTTCGCAGCCCACAATGACCTCTTCGAGGAGGCCGCCAAGTTCCGCGCCGCGCGCCGGCTCTGGGCACGCCTGGTGCGGGAGCGCTTCGGCGCCGGGGACCAGACCGCACGGCTCCGCTTCCACACCCAGACCGGCGGTGTCACCCTGCAGGCACGCCAGCCGCTCAACAACGTCGTGCGGGTGACGGTCCAGGCCCTCGCCGCCGTGCTCGGCGGGACCCAGAGCCTGCACACCAACGGATACGACGAGGCGCTGGCCCTGCCCTCGGCCGACGCCGCGACGCTGGCGCTCCGCACCCAGCAGGTGCTGGCGCACGAGAGCGGGGTGACCACCCCCGTCGACCCGCTCGGCGGAAGCTGGTACGTCGAGGCGCTCACCGACCGGCTCGAGGCCGAGGCCCGCGCCATCGTGGACGAGGTGGACCAGCTCGGCGGCTCCGCCCGCGCCGTCGAGCGGGGCTACTTCCAGGAGCGGATCGCCCGGAGCGCATGGGCCCTGCAACAGCGGCAGGAGGCAGGCGAGCAGGTCGTGGTCGGGGTGAACCGCTTCACCGACGACGCCCCCGCGGCCGGCGTCGAGCTGCCCGACTTCGCGGCGCTGGCGGGCCGGCAGCACGAGCGCCTGGCGGCGGCCCGGGCCGGCCGCGACGCCGGCGCGGTGGCCCGGACACTGGAGCAGGTGCGCACCGCCGCGACCGGGAGCGGCCCTCTCATCGAGCCCATCATCGACGCGGTGCGCGCGCGCGCCACCCTGGGGGAGGTGAGCGACGTGCTCCGCTCCAGCTGGGGCACCTACGACGGGCGCTGAGCCGCCCCCCGTCCGCGCCTTGTGAGGCCCGGCGCGATCGGCTAACTTTCGCGGCTGTCGCAAGTTACCGAGATCGCAGCCAGGCGATGCCGACCTACCACTACCGCTGCCCCGCGGGGCACGACTTCGACCGCTTCGAGAAGATGACGGCCAGGGGCCGGGCCCGGTGCCCGACCTGCGGCCGCACGGCCGCCCGGCAGATCTCCGGCGGGGCGGGGCTCGTCTTCCGGGGAAGCGGCTTCTACATCACCGACTACGGCAAGGACGGCAAGGGGGCGCGCAAGCCGGATGCGCCCGAGGCGACGCCCGCGGCGGAGGCCCCGGTGGCCGGCGCCCCAGCGGAGAAGCCGAAGCCGGAGGGCAAGGGCGGCAAGGCCGCCGGAAAGCCGAAGGGGGAGTGACCGCCCGGATCCGGGCCGCCCTGGAGCGCGTGGCGGCCGACCTGGGTGCCCCCGGCGCGGAGTTCGTGCTGGAGCGCCCGCGGGACGCCGGCCACGGTGACCTGGCCACCAACCTGGCGATGGTCCTGGCGCGCCCGCTGCGCCAGAACCCCCGGCAGCTGGCCGAGCGGGTGCTCGCCGGCCTCGGCCTGCCGGCCGACGTGGTCGCCCGGACGGAGATCGCCGGGCCGGGCTTCATCAATTTCTGGCTCGCGGTGGACCAGCTCGATGCGCAGCTCCAGGCCATCCTGGGGGCGGGCGCGGGCTACGGGCGCCACCACTTCGGCACGGGCAAGCGAGTGAATGTCGAGTTCGTGTCGGCCAACCCCACCGGCCCGCTGCACGTCGGCCACGGCCGCGGCGCCGCGCTGGGCGACGGCATCGCGGCGCTGCTGGAGTGGAGCGGCCACGAGGTGGTCCGGGAATTCTACATCAACGACGCCGGCGTCCAGATCGACAAGCTGGCCCTGAGCCTGTGGGCCCGGGTCCGGGAGGCGGCGGGCCACCCGGCGGCGGTGCCGGAGGGCGGCTACCATGGTGCCTACCTCCAGGAGATGGCCCAGGCCCTGCTCGACCGGGAGGGCGCCAGTCTCGCCGGCCTGCCGGAGGCGGAGGGCGTGGCGCGGTGCCGCGCCCACGCGCTCCAGGCGATGCGGGTGGAGCAGGACGAGGACCTCCGGGTGTTCGGCGTGCGGTTCGACGTGCACAGCAGCGAGCAGGCGCTCTACCACGCCGGCCGGGTGGGGCACGGGCTCGAGGTCCTGGCGGCGAAGGGGCTGACCTACGAGTCCGAGGGGGCGCTCTGGCTCCGCACCAGCGAGTTCGGCGACGACAAGGACCGGGTGCTGCGCAAGCAGGACGGGAGCTACACCTACCTCGTTCCCGACGTCGCCTACCACATCGAGAAGTTCGAGCGGGGCTTCGCGCACGCCATCGACGTCTGGGGCGCCGACCACCACGGCTACGTGCCGCGAATGCGGGCGGTCCTCAAGGCGCTGGGCTATCCCGACGACTTCTTCGACGTGAAGATCGTGCAGCTCGTCAAGGTGGTGCGGGGTGGCGAGGAGGTCCGGATGTCCAAGCGCTCGGGTGAGTTCGTGACGCTCCGCGACCTGTTCGAGGAGGTCGGCGTGGACGCGGCGCGGTACTTCTTCCTGATGCGCCGGGGCGAGTCCGGGCTGGTGTTCGACGTCGACCTGGCCAAGAGCCAGACCGAGGAGAACCCCGTCTTCTACGTGCAGATGGCCCACGCGCGGATGTCGGGGATCTTCCGGGTGGCGGGCCGCGACCCGGTGTCGGTCACCGGCGCGGCGACGCCCGAGGCGCTGCCGGCGCCCGAGGACCTCGAGCTGCTCAAGAAGCTCGGCGCCTTCCCCGAGGTCACGCTGCGGGCGGCGGAGGAGCGCGAGCCGCACCGGATCACGGGGTACCTCGAGGAGCTCGCGCGCGTCGCGCACGGGTGGTACCACAAGTGCCGCGTCCTGGGCGAGCCGCCGGCCGTGGAGCACGGCCGCCTGCTGCTCGCCCGGGCCGCGCGGCAGGTGCTCGCCAACGGCCTCACCCTCCTCGGGTGCTCGGCGCCCGACCGGATGTGACGCGATGACCCTCCTCGTGGTGGGCAGCGTGGCGCTCGACTCGGTCTACACGCCCTTCGGCGAGACGGCGGATGCCCTCGGCGGGTCGGCCGTCTACTTCGCGGTGGCCGGCGCGCTGCTCCACCCGGTGCAGGTGGTCGGGGTGGTGGGGAAGGACTACCCGGTGGCCCAGCTGGAGGGGCTGGGCGCGCGCCGCATCGACTGGAGCGGAGTCGAGCGGGCCGACGGCGAGAGCTTCCGGTGGAAGGGGAAGTACTCCTACGACCTGCAGAGCCGGGAGACGCTCGAGACTCGCCTCGGCGTGTTTGCGCAGTTCCGGCCGAGACTGCTGCCCGGCCACGAGTCGGCGAAGTTCATCTTCCTCGGCAACATCGACCCCGAGCTGCAGCTGGGCGTGCTCGACCAGGTGACCCAGCCCCGCCTCGTGGTCTGCGACACGATGAACTACTGGATCCAGGGCAAGCGCGAGGCGCTGCTCGGGCTCCTCAAGCGAGTGGACATCCTGATGGTGAATGACGCCGAGGCGCGCGAGCTCTCCGGCGACTGGAACATCCACCGGGCGGGCCGCTGGATCCTCGAGCGGGGGCCGAGCCGGGTGGTCATCAAGCAGGGCGAATACGGCGCGCTCCTGATGGAACGGAACCGGACCTTCTACGCCCCCGCGTTCCCGCTGGAGGAGGTCTTCGACCCCACCGGCGCCGGCGACGCGTTCGCCGGCGGGTTCATGGGCTACGTCGCGCGCACCGGGGACCTGTCCAGCGACAACCTCCGCCGGGCGATGGTCTACGGCGCCACGATGGGGTCGTTCGCCGTGGCCCACTTCGGCATCCGGGGGTTCGACGGCGTCGGGCTGGGCGACGTCGAGGCCCGGGTGGCCGCCTTCCACGACCTCACCCACGTCGCCGCCGCGGAGCCGCTCCAGTGACGGGCCGCCAGTACGCCGCCGCCGGCGTGGACCTCGCGGCCGCCCACGCCGCCAAGGCGCGGATCATCGAGGCGGTGGCCGGGGCCCAGACCGCCCTCTCCCTCGGGCGCCCCGGGGCGTTCGGCGGGATGGTCCGGCTGCCCGCCGGCCTGCGCCGCCCGGTGCTGGTGATGAGCACCGATGGGGTGGGCACCAAGGTGCTGGTGGCGCTCGAGGCCGGGGTCTACGGCACGGTGGGCGAGGACCTGGTCAACCACTCGGTGAACGACGTGCTGGTGCACGGTGCCGCCCCCCTCGCGTTCCTCGACTACATCGCCGGGGCCGGGCTCACCACCGAGGTCCTCGCCGGGATCGTCGAGGGGGTCGCCCGCGGATGCCGCGCGCACGGGATGGCCCTCGCCGGCGGCGAGACGGCCCAGATGCCGGGCCTCTACGCGGCGGGCCACTTCGACCTCGCGGGCACGATCGTCGGCGTGGTCGAGGAGGACGAGGCACTGCATGGCGACCGGATCCGGCCGGGCGACGTGCTGGTGGGGTACGCGGCGAGCGGGCTTCACACCAACGGCTACACCCTGGCCCGGCGGGTCGTCTTCGACGTGCTGAAGCTGGGCGTGGACGCCCCGTTCCCGGAGGACGGCCGGACGGTGGCCGAGGTGCTGCTCGCGGTGCACCGGAGCTACGCGCGTGCGATCCGCCCCGTGCTCCCGCGGCTCCATGGACTGGCCCACATCACGGGCGGCGGGATCGGCGGGAACCTGGTCCGGGTCCTGCCCGAGGGGGTCGAGGCGGTGGTGGACCCGGGGGCGTGGAACTGGCCCGGGCTCCATCGCGTCCTCCAGGAGGCGGGCCGGATCTCCACCGACGAGATGCGCGAAGTGTTCAATCTGGGGCTCGGGATGATCGCCGTGGCGCCGCCGGAAGCGGCGGACGCGGTGCGAGCCGCGGCCACGGCCGACGGCGTGGAGACCTGGATCGTCGGCGAGGTGCGGGCCGGGACCCGCGGGGTGCGGTTCGCCGGGTGAGTCGATGGCGGTGACCGAGGCCGGGGCCATGCGCCTGGCGCTGGACCTCGCCTGGCGCGGGTGGGGCCGGGTGCACCCGAACCCGCTGGTCGGCGCCGTGGTGTTGCGGGCTGGCGAGGTCGTCGGCGAGGGATGGCATGCCGAGTTCGGCGGGCCCCACGCGGAGCGCGTCGCGCTCGACGCCGCCGGGAGTGCCGCCCGGGACGCGACCCTGGTGGTGACGCTCGAGCCGTGCGCCCACCAGGGCAAGCAGCCGCCCTGCGCGCCCGCGGTCGCCCAGGCCGGGGTGCGTCGCGTGGCCTACGCGCTGCCGGACCCGAACCCGCTGGCCGCCGGCGGGGCGGCGCTGCTTGGCGCCCGCGGA
>JAICEH010000018.1 GCA_025924275.1 Gemmatimonadales bacterium
CCCGACGCGAACGAGGTGCCGAGGATGAAGCCGAGGTTCTCGAGCGGGGACATCCGGGCCTCCGGGTGGCGGGGCGTCGGGATAGGATGCGGCCGGTTCCGGTCCCTTGTCCAGCACGGCTGGCGCCCGGCGCTGGCCCTGGCGCTCCTCCTCCCGCGCGCCGCGACGGCGCAGGCCGGCCCGCCGGACAGCGTGCCCGCGAGCATCCGCGCCCTGGTCGCCGGCGGCCACCATCCCGCCCTTCGCGCCGCGGGCCTGGCGGACCAGCGCGAGGCGCTCGAGCGGCTCTATGCCGCGCGCGGCTGGCGCCCGCTCTGGTTCGAGGGCGGCCGGCCGCTCCCGGCCGCGGAGACGCTGGCGCTCCTGCTGGCCCGGGCGGGCGAGGACGGACTCCGGCCCGCGGATTTCGACGCGGCGTGGGTGGCGGGGGCACGCCGGGATCCGGGGCCCGTCGCACCGCTCGACGTGGGGCTCAGCGTGGTGGCGCTCCGCTACCTCCACGCACGCGCCCACGGCCGGGTGGATCCCCGGCGGCTCGGGGTGCACCTGGACCGGAGCCGGCGGGAGGGCGACCTCTCGGCCGCGCTGGGCGAGGCAGTGGCCGCCGGCCGCCTCGCGGCCCGTGCCGATTCGATGGTCCCGCCCAACTACCAGTACCTCAAGGTGCGCGAGGCCCTGGCGCGCTACCGGCTCCTCGCTGCCGCCCCGCCGCCCGTGCCGCCGTTCGATTCGGCCGCGCTCCGCCCGGGCGACGCCTGGCGCGGCGTCCCGGCGCTCCGGCGGTTCCTCGAGCGGACCGGCGACCTCGACCTCTCCACCCAAGCGCCGGTCGAGGAGGGCGAATACGCCGGGGACCTGGTCCTCGGGGTCCGCCGCTTCCAGGAGCGCCACGGGCTCGAGCCGGACGGCGTCGTGGGCCGGCGGACCCGCGCCGCGTTCCGGGTGCCGTTCTCCACCCGCGTCCGCCAGCTCGAGCTCGCGCTGGAGCGGCTGCGCTGGCTGCCCGACCTCCGGGGCGAGTCCTTCGTGCTGGTGAACGTCCCCGACTTCACGCTCTACGCCTTCGACGCGGCGCGCGGATCGAGCGGGCTCCCCAGCCGATGGATGCGGGTGATCGTGGGCCGGGCGGTGGACACCGAGACCCCGATCTTCGACGAGTGGATGCGGGTGGTGGTGTTCCGGCCGTACTGGAACGTCCCGACGAGCATCGCGCGCGCGGAGGTGCTGCCCAAGGCGCGGGCCGACTCCACCTGGCTGGGCCGCAACGGGTACGACCTGGTGGACGCCACCGGGCCCGAGGACGGCCCCGCCGTGGCCCCGACGCCCGAGGCACTGGACCACGTGGCGGCGGGCGCCCTCCGGGTCCGCCAGCGGCCCGGGCCGGCGAACGCGCTCGGTCGGGTCAAGTTCCTGTTCCCGAACGCGGAGAACGTCTACCTGCACGACACGCCCGAGCGCGGGCTCTTCGCCCGGGAGCGACGGGACTTCAGCCACGGCTGCATCCGGGTGGAGGATCCCGCGTGGCTGGCGGCGTGGGTGCTGCGGGACCAGGCGGGATGGGGCGCCGACTCGGTGGCGGCGGCGATGGCAGGCCCGCTGGTGCCGCGTGCCGTCCGGCTCACTGCCCCGCTCCGGGTGATCATCTTCTATGCGACGGCGGCGGTGCGGCCCGACGCGCGGGTGGCGTTCTACGACGACCTGTACCGCCACGACGAGGCGCTCGAGCAGGCACTCGGCGGCTGAGCCCTACCAGCGGCGCACGCGCCCGGTGTCGAGGTGCACGAAGCCGGAGGCGGGATAGTACCCGACGCCGCCGAGCGCGAGGGCCAGCCCGGCGTCGCGGAGCCGGGACAGCGGCACGCCGGGCACGCTCAGGTCCACCGCGCGCCCCACGAGGTGGAGGCTGCTGGCGGCCTGCCCGCCCCGGGTGCGGCGGAGCATCTCGTTGGTGGCGCGGGAGCGGTAGCCGGAAATCACGCGGAAGGGCTCCCCGGTGCCGAGCCGGCCGCGCACCGCGGCGAGGAGGTCGAGGAGGGCGGGGTCGATGGGGCGGACCTCGCCGGTGCGGAAGTCCCGGAGGAACCGGTCGACCTGGGCCTGGAGGCCGGTGTCCGCGCCGCCGAGCACCCAGGCCAGGGAGAGCGTCTCGCCGGTGTGGGCGTGGACGAGGTCGAGGGGGCGGACGTCCGCCGGCCGGCCCAGTGCGAGGAGCCGGCGGCCCGGGACCGCAGAGGCGCCCAGGGCGGCGAGCGAGGCGAGGAAGGCGCGGCGGGTGGGCGTGCCGCGCCCGCCCTGGTCCGGTGGAGTCATCGAGTGTCCTTCGTCAATCGAGCAGGGCGTCCACTGCCGCCCGGGGCACGGCGCCGACCTGGCGCCCCGACTCCCGCCCGTCCCGGAACGCGATCAGGGTGGGGATGCCACGGATGCCGAACTTCGCCGCGGCGGCGGGATTGCGGTCGGTGTCGAGCTTGAGCACCAGGGCGCGGCCCTGCCGGGCGGCGGCCACGTCGTCGAGCACCGGTGCCATCACCTTGCACGGACCGCACCACTCGGCGTAGAAATCCACCAGCACCGGCACCTCGGCGGTCCGCACCGTCTCGTCGAGGTCGGCGTCGGTGGCCTGCACCGGCCGGTCGAGCAGGAGCGGACGCTGGCACTCCGCGCACTTCGGGCCCTGCGCGATCCGGGTGAGGTCCACCCGGTTGAGCCGGCTGCAGAAGGGGCAGCGCACGGTGGCGCGGCGGCTGGCGTCGGACATCGGCTTCGCGTCCTGCAACGGAAGGCGCAAGGTAGGGGGGAGCGTGGCCGCGGTGAACCCCCCGGCGCCCGCCCCGCCGCCGCGTGAGCAAGGCTTCATTTCCGCCGGGAGGCGTGATGCGCATTACCCCGTGGCTCCCCGTCCTGCTCGCCGCCGCCGGCGGCTGCACCCCGCGCGCGGCCGATCCCGGCGCGATCGCCCGGACGCTGGACTCCGCCTACGCGGTCTTCAGCGAGGGCTATCGCACCGCGGATCCCGCCCTGGTGGCGGGACTCTACGGCGACAGCGCGCTCTACCTCGCGCCGGGCGACTCGATCGTGCGCGGCCGGTCCACCATCGAGACCATCTTCGCGGGGTTCCTGGTGCCGTACGCGCGGGCCGACTCGGGCGGCCCCCGGATCCGCTTCGAGATCGCGGACCGGCGCATCGCCGCCAGCGGCGACCTCGCCACCGACGTCGGCTACTTCGTGATCGACGAGCGGGCTCGGGGGAAGTTCATCGTGGTCTGGCGGCGCGGGGCCGACGGCGCCTGGCGGATGCACGCCGACGGGTACAGCGGGGTGGACGTCCCGTGACGCCCGGCATCGCGCCGACGGCCGCGGCGGTCCCGGTGGCCGCCCCCGCCGTGCTCGCCTCGCTGGGCCGGCTGCAGCGGTTCGCCCACCTGCTCGATTCGCGGTTCCGGATCCCCGTGATCGGCGTGCGGTTCGGGCTCGACCCGATCCTCGGCCTCATCCCCGGGCTGGGCGACGCGATCGCGTTCGGGTTCGGGGCGTGGATCATCGTGGAGGGGGCGCGGATGGGCGCCCCGCGGGCGCTGCTCGCGCGGATGCTCGCCAACAGCGTGCTCGACTTCGCCACCGGCTCGGTGCCGGTGGCCGGCTCGCTGGTGGACTTCGTCCTCCGCGCCAACTCGCGGAACGTCCGGCTGCTGGAGCAGTGGGTCGGCGCGCCGCACGAGGCGACCGCACGCAGCTCGCGCTTCTTCCTCTGGCTGGGCCTCGGGCTCGGCCTGGCGGTCCTGGCGACGGTGGCGGCCGGGGTGGTGCTGCTCCTCCTCGTGCTCCGCCTGGTGCGCGGCGGATGAGCGGCGCCGCCTACGAGGTGCGCGTGACGCTCGATGCCCGCCGCGGCGAGGCGTTCGAAACCTGGATGCTGGGCGACCACGTGCCCCGGGTCCTGGCCACCGGGTGCTTCACCGGCGCCCGGTTCGAGCGGCTGGCCCCCGGCGCCTACCGCACGCGGTACGAGGCGGCGGGGTCGGCGGACATCGAGCGCTACGTGGCCGAGCACGCGCCCCGGCTGCGGGGAGAGTTCGCCGCCCGGTTCGGCGAGGGATCGGCGGTGAGCCGGGAGACCTGGTCCACGCTCGGGGCCTGGCCGCGATGAGGGGCGGGCTCGCGGGAGCCGCATTGGCCCTCCTGGTGGCAGGCCCGCTCCAGGCACAGCGGATCACCACCGAGCTCTTCGGGTACCTCGGCTATTCCCGCGCGAGTTTCACCCACGTGACGGGCGGGGAGGACCTGACGCAGCGCTGGGTGGGGGGCGCCACCGGCGGCCTCGGGATCCGGCACCCGCTCACCGGCGCCGCCGGGCTTCGCGGCGAGCTGCTGCTCGCGCGACGGGGCGGGGCCTTCGGCTTCGAGCTCGAGGGGGAGGAGGTGTCGCTCTCCCTCGACCTGGTCTACCTGGAGGTCCCGCTGCAACTCCAGCTCCAGTCCTACCGGCGGGACCAGCGGTTCCGGCCCTTCGCCTTCCTCGGCGTGGTGCCGTCGTTCAAGCTGGGATGCGACGCGGAGGGGCGGGGGTCGGCCGGGCTCCTGCAGCGTCCCTGCGACGAGGTGATGGAGCAGGACCCCGACTGGTTCGAGCTCGGCGCCTCGGGCGGGGCCGGCGTGGAATACCGGCAGGGCCGCACCCACCTCCAGCTCCAGGCCCGGCTGTACCAGAGCTTCAGCGACCTCGCGGCGGACCTCGACGTGTCCAACCGGACCTTCGCGCTGGTCCTCGGGGTGGGAATGTGACCCGCGCCGCGGCACTCCTCCTGCCCGCCTGCCTCCTCGCGCCGGCGCTCCGGGCGCAGGAGGCCACCTACGTGGTCCGCCGCGGCGCCGACACCGTGGCGGTCGAGACGGTGCGCCGCACACCCGGCCGGTTCGAGGCGACGCTCCTCGATCCCGGCCAGCGGATCCGCTGGTCCTTCGCCGGGACGGTGTCGGCGGACGAGCGCGTCCTCCGGTTCGAGAACGCCTTTGCGCTCGCCACCGATTCGGTGGGGGCGGAGCCGCGGCAGCGGGCCGAGTTGACCTTCACCGGCGACAGCGTCATCGCCATCATCAACCCGGGGCCGGAGGCGCGGGTCCAGCGGCTGGGCACCCGTCCGGGCGCGCTGCCGTTCATCAATCCGTCCTTCGTGCTGATCGAGCAGGCGGTGCGTCGGGCCCGCGCCCTGGGCGGGGACTCGGTCACCGTGCCGCTCTTCGCCGTGAGCGGCGGGCAGACCTTCGACGCCCTGGTCCTGTGGCGCGGGCCGGACAGCGTGGAGGTCCGGATCGGGGCGGCGATGGCGCTCTTCCGGCTGGACCGGTCCGGGATGCTGGCGTCCGGGAGCGTGCCGGCGCAGGGCCTGGTGCTGGAGCGCACCGGGGCACGGGCCGCACCCCTCGTCCTTCCGCCCCGGGACTACGGCGCCCCGGCCGGTGCGCCCTACCGGAGCGAGGAGGTGAGGATCCCCTCGGTACCCGGGGTGGTGCTGGCCGGCACCCTCACCCTCCCGGCGGGCGCGTCGGCGACGCAACGGGTGGGCGCCGTCGTCACCATCAGCGGCTCCGGGGCGCAGGACCGGGACGAGGCCATCCCGTCGGTCCGGGGGTACGTCCCGTTCCGCGAGGTGGCGGACACCCTGTCCCGCCGCGGCATCGCGGTGCTGCGCTACGACGACCGCGGCTTCGGGGAGTCCACCGGGAGCCTCGCGACCGCCACCTCGCTCGACTTCGCCGACGACGTGCGGGCGGCGGTGGCGTGGCTCCGGCAGCGGCCGGAGGTCGATCCGGACCGCATCGCGCTGGTGGGGCACAGCGAGGGCGGCCTGGTGGCGCCGCTGGTGGCGGTCGGGGACCCGCGGCTCGCGGCGGTGGTGCTCCTGGCGGGGCCGTCGCGCACCGGCCGCGAGATCCTGGCCTACCAGAACCGGTCGGCCATCGAGCGGGACACCACGCTCCCGCCGGGCGGGCGCGACTCGGCGCTGTCGGCGGCCCGGGCCCGGGTGGATTCGCTGGCGCGCACCAACCGGTGGATGGCGCACTTCCTCGACCACGACCCGCTGCCGACGGCGCGGAAGCTCCGCCTCCCCGTGCTCATCCTCCAGGGCGCCACCGACCGTCAGGTGACCGCGGACCAGGCCGCGGAGCTGGCAGAGGCGATCCGCGCGGGCGGAAACCGGCGGGTGGTGCACCATGTCTTCTCCGAGACCAACCACCTGTTCCTGGCCGACCGCGACGGGTACCCGGCGGGATACTCGAAGCTGCGCGACACCCGGGTTCGCCGGAGCGTCCTCGGCCTCCTCACCGACTGGCTGGTGGCCACGCTCCGCTGAGCGGGGTGCAACGGGCGGCCGTCCGGTCGTCTCCCCGGCATCCTCCATCAGGGCACGCAAATGCAGCACCGCTTCCTGGCCGTGGCCGCGGGCATCGCCGCCGCCGTGCCGGCGTGGACGGCCTCTCCCGCGCAGCCCGCGCCACCCTGCGCGGCGCCGGAGCACCGCCAGCTCGACTTCTGGGTGGGGCGGTGGGAGCTCACCTGGGCCGACACGCTCCGCGGGACCAACGTGATCGAGCGGAGCCTCGACGGGTGCACCATCATCGAGCGGTTCGACGGACGGCCCTCGATCCCGCTCCAGGGGATGAGCGTGTCGGCGTTCGACCGGCGGACCGGCAAGTGGCGCCAGGTGTGGACCGACAACGGGGGCGGGTGGATCCCGCTGGAGGGCGGGCTGGTGGACGGGGCGATGGTGCTGGAGACGCGGGCGGTGCTCAACGGCCGGCCCACGGTCCAGCGGATGCGCTGGATCAACGTGACCGCGGACAGCCTCGACTGGGTCTGGGAGTCGTCGCTGGACGAGGGGAAGAGCTGGAGGACCGGCTGGCTGATACATTATCGGCGGACGGCCGCCCTCCCGCCGGGCGGCACCACTCCCACGCCGAGGTGATCCCGATGACATCGACGCTCGCGGTGCCGCGCCCGGTCGAGGGCGACTGCGCGCCCTACTACTTCACCTACATCAACGAGATCGGCGGGGACGAGGACGTGCTCGCGGTGCTGGCCGACCTCGACCGGACCACGCCCGCGCTGCTCGACCCGCTCACGGAGGCGCAGGCCGGGCACCGGTACGCCCCGGGGAAGTGGAGCGTGCGGGAGGTGGTGGGCCACGTGACCGACGCCGAGCGGGTGTTCACCTACCGCGCCCTCACCATCGCGCGCGGCGACCGCACCGCGCTGCCGAGCTTCGAGGAGAACGAGTGGGCGGCGGCGTCGAACGCGGACGCGGGGGCGCGCGCCCCCCCCGAGGGGGGGCGTAGCGCCCGCCGCCCGGCCCCCCGCGCCCACATAACGAGGGTCGGCGCGGCGGAGTGGGAGCGCACCGGCACGGCGAGCGGGAAGCACGTCGCGGCCCGCGCCCTGCCGTACATCATCGCGGGGCACGAGCGGCACCACGTGGCGGTGCTCCGGGAGCGGTACGGGCTGGGGTGAGCCGGGGGCGGCGGCCCCGCCCGGGGCTCGCCGCTCACGGCTCCAGCAACTGCCGGATGTGCCGGAGCATCCCCTCGGCCGCGCGCTCCACCCGGGTCCCGAGTCGCCGGGGGCGCGCCAGGAAGCCCTTCGCGCCCACGGGCATCGTGAAGTAGGGGTTCGCCTCCCAGAGCACCACGCTCCCGTCGGCCAGGGTCGAGTAGTCGATGGCCGCCCAGTCGAGGCCGAGCGCGCGCATCGCGCGCACGAACAGCTCCGGCCGTTCCGGAGCGGCGTCGGCGTAGCCGCGGTCCACCTGCACCGCCTCGCGATCCCACCGCCGGAACGCGAGGAGCGGCGCGAAGACGGCGTGTCGCCGGCGGTAGCGCCAGAAGAGCGACCGCTGGAGCCCGACGACCGGCGTGGGCGCGAAGAGGGTGTGATTGGGCACCACGACGTCGCCGAAGACGAAGATCCGCTTCTTGTGCCAGTAGCGGGCCCAGATGGTCCCGGGGCGTTCCGTCAGGTACGCCGCGCGGGTGTCCATCAGCGGAAGCACGACGCCGGGATAGAGCCGGCCGGTGTCCGGGACCGCGGCGAGGTCGGCCTCCGTCCGGCAGAGGTAGGTCTGCTCCTGGGCGTGATGCAGGTCGCTGCGCACGATCGCGGGAAAGCCCACCCGCTCGGCCGCGCCGGCGAGTCCGGCGTGGTCGACGAACGGCTCCGCGGCCGCGCACGGGATTCCGGCCGTCCGCCAGAGCGCGGCCTGGGTCGTCTTGATGGTGTTGGACAGCGCGGCCGGATCGTTCACCACCCGACCACCCCGCCGGCGGACCTCCTCCGCGATGGCAGTCGCCTCGGCGTGGCAGTCAGGATAGAGCTCGCGGAGCGGGTCGGCGAGCCAGAACATCACGGCCCGCACCCCGGCCAGGTCGGGCGGCGGGTCGCCGGTCTCGTGCACCCGGATCCGCCGGGCCAGCGCCGGGTCGGCGCGGGCGAAGCGCTCGAGGAGGTGCCGGCGGAAGTCGTGGAGGCGACCCCGGCCGCGGCCGTGCTGGACGATCAGGAGGGTCCGGTCGGTCTCGGTGGTCATGGCGTGGCGGGGTGGGGGTCGGCCGGCCCGGGCCCGGGCGGCTCCGTCAGCAACTCATGGAAGGTCGTCTCCCCGGTGGCGAGCATCCGGCGGAGGTAGGGGCGGCACAGGCCGCACTGCCCGCCACACCCCGTTTCCCGCACCAGGTCCTCGAGGTCCCAGCCCGCGTCGCGGGCCCCCGGCAGGAGCCGGGCAAACGGGACCGCCCGGCAGAGGCAGCGGTCGACGGTGATGGAGGGCGGCGGCACGGCGCAGAAGATACTCGGGGAACGGAGAACGGGGAGCGGGGAGCGGGCCCCCCGCCCGCGCTCCCTGGTCCCCCCTCTCCCCCGTTTGACATCCCCGGCCCCGGCGCCCAGAATCCCCCTCCCAGCCCTCCGGAGGGAACCGTGCAGGTCCATGAATCCGGACAGATCCGAAACGTGGCGGTCGTGGGCCACGGCGCGAGCGGGAAGACCACCCTGGTCGATGCCCTCGCGTTCGTGGCCGGCTCGAGCCGTCGTCACGGTGCCATCAGGGACGGCACCACCCTCACCGACACCTCTCCCGACGAAATCGAACGCCAGCACTCGATCGGCCTGGGCCTCGCCTGGGCCCAGTGGGAGGGCGTGAAGGTCAACCTCATCGACACCCCGGGCTACCTCGACTTCTTCGGTGAGGCCATCACCGGCCTCTACGCCGCGGATGCCGCGCTGGTCGTGCTCCACGGGGCCCACGGGGTCGAGGTGGGCACCGAGAAGGCGTGGGAGGTCTGCGACCAGCTCCACCTGCCGCGCTTCCTCTTCGTGACGGCGATGGACAAGGAACACGCCGACTTCGAGCGCGTGTTCGCCGACGTGAAGGAGCACCTGAGCCGGAAGGTCCTGCCGCTCGAGATCCCGGTGGGCGATGGGCCGCGCTTCCACGGGATCATCAACCTCGTCACCGGCCGGATGCACGACTACCGGCCCGGCACCCGGAGCGGGGAGTACGAGGAGCGGGACGTGCCGGAGGACCACGCCGAGCGGTACGCGCAGTACAACGAGCTCTTCGTGGAGACGATCGCCGCCACCGACGACGCGCTCACCGAGCGCTACCTCAGCGGGGAGGCCATCCCCCGGGAGGAGATGGTGGCGGTGCTCAAGCGTGCGGTGCTCGCGGGCGAGATCGTGCCGCTCCTGGTGGGGAGCGGGGAGCTGACCTACGGGACCCGGGCCCTGCTCACCGAGATGGTGGACCTCCTCCCCTCGCCGCTCGAGGCCCCGGTGCCGCCGGAGGCGGAAGGGGTGCCGCTGGTGGGCCGGGTGTTCAAGACGGTGTCCGAGCCCCACGTGGGCGACGTCACCCTGTTCCGCCTCTACCGCGGCACCATCCGCAACGGCGACGAGGTCTGGAACCACGAACACCACGTGGCCGAGAAGCTGAACCACCTCTCGGTGCAGCAGGGCAAGGAGCGGTTCGAGGTGGCGGAACTCCGGGCCGGCGACATCGGGTCGGTGGCCAAGCTCCGCGATACCCACACCAACGACACCTTCTGCCTCCGGGACCACGAGGTGCACCTCGCCCCGATCCCCTACCCGGAGCCGGTGGCCACCTCGGCGGTGGTGGTCAAGCAGCGCGGCGAGGAGGACAAGCTCGCCGCCGGCCTGCACAAACTCCACGAGGAGGACCCCACCTTCCACTTCGAGTACAGCTCGGAGCTGGGGCAGACCCTGGTGCACGGGATGGGCGAGCGGCACTTCGAGGTGCTGCTCGGCCGGCTGGCGCGGAAGTTCGGCGTCCACGCGGAGCTGATCCGGCCCAAGGTGGCCTACCGCGAGACCCTCAAGGGCAAGGCCGAGGGGCAGGGGAAGCACAAGAAGCAGACCGGCGGCCGCGGGCAGTACGGCGACTGCTGGGTGCGGCTCTCACCGTTGCCGCGCGGCACGGGGTACGAGTTCGTGGACAAGATCGTGGGCGGCGTGATCCCGGGGAAGTACGTGCCGGCCGTGGACCGCGGCATCCAGGAAGCGGCGGTGCGCGGCGTGGTCGCGGGCTACCCGCTGGTGGACTTCCGGGCGGAGTGCTTCGACGGGTCGTACCACGACGTGGACTCGAACGAGATGTCGTTCAAGATGGCCGGCATCCTCGCGTTCAAGACGGTGGCGCCGAAGGCGCGGCCGGTGCTGCTCGAGCCCCTGGTGGACGTCGAGGTCTGGACCCCGGACGACGTGCTGGGCGACGTGATGGGCGACCTGAGCTCCCGGCGCGGCCAGATCCTCGGCACCGAGGTGGATGGCCGGCTGACCCGGGTGCGCGCCGTGCTGCCGGAGGCCGAGCTCTACCGCTACAGCACGACGCTGCACTCGATCACTCACGGCCGCGGGACCTTCCGGAAGCGCTTCCACGGCTACGTCGAGGCGCCGCCGGAGGTGACCGCCCGGGTGGCCGCGGAGGGGGAGAAGAACGGGAAGGAGAAGGAAGAGAAGTAGGGGGGTGGGGAGCGGGCCGACTCCCTTCTCCCTTCTCCCTTCTCCCCCTCACCTTCGCAGTCGTATCCGCGGGATCAGGTTGTCCTGCCGGACGTCCAGCCGCAGCATCGCGATGCCGCGGGCGCGCGCCAGGAGCCCCTCGGCGGTCGGCAGGACGGCGAGGGGCTCGGCCGCGAGGATCCGCCCGGAGAGCCGCACGCCATCGGCGAGGTCGCGGTCGAGCACCGCGTTGGCCTTCCGTCGCGCCGCCTCGAGCAGGGTGTCCGCCGGGATCCGTGCCCGGTCCCGCACCCGGGCCGTGAGGGCGCCGTCGGCCAGCCAGAGGAGCCCGCCGGCCAGCGCATCGCGGCTCCGCACGTCGAGTTCGAGGTCGGGAAGGGTGATCATGCGCGAGGTGGAGTCGTAGGCCGGCCGGCCGGCGAGCCAGATCCGCCCGCGGGCCAGCCCCTTGAGGCGCACCTCGAGCGCGAGGCGTCCGTCACCCACCGGGCGGGCGCCGATGTCCTCCACCGTGACCCACCGCCAGCCGAGGCGGAGGCGCCGTCCCCGCAGTTCCTTCCGCAGGATCTCGTTCGCCGCGTCCCAGGTCAGCAGGCCCTCCACCAGCACCAGCGCGGTGTCCCGGCCCTGGTGATACCCGCCCAGCGGCGGGAGCGGCTCCGCTCCGTCGGCCGGCCGCGGGCCGGTGACGAACGTGGGCCGCGCCACCAGCGACACGCTGGCCACCACGCTCGACTCGCGCGGGGTGATGGGACCGAGCCCCACCGCCATCGGGTCGATCCGGAGCCACACCGTGCTGTCGGTGATCCGGAGCGGCTGCTGCAGCATCCGCCAGAGGTCGCTCACCGGCTCGCGCAGGCTCACCCGCGCCAGGCGCCGGTCGATGCGGCGGAGTTCGCGCTCGATGGCACCGCGCGCCCCTTCCATCAACTTCTCCGTGACATCGATGGAGAGGAGGGAGACCTCGCAGCGATCCCGCGGGCCCTCGCTGACCGCTTCGAGGCCCAGGAGCCGGGACCGGGTCCGGACCTGCCAGGCGGAGTCGAGGCCGTACTCACTGGCCACCCGGATGCGGACGCGGGGCGGCGGGCCCTCCGTGCCGCAGGACACCGACGGCTTGACCGGCGCGTCCAGCCAGGCCTTCCCGCGGTACCCGAAGATCGCCTCGACCTCGACGGTGTTCTCGCCGAAGGTGAACCGGAGCGGCCCCCGGTCCAGCTCGACGGCCACGAGGAGCGGCGAGCCCTCCAGCTTCACCCGTTCCTCGAGGCTGCCGAGGCGGCGCGGCAGCCCCGCCTCGATGTCGGCCAGGATCGGCCGCAGGTCGAGAGCGACGGGCGCGCTCACGTGGGACGGCGGCAGGAGGGAGATCGTGTCCACCGTCGGCATCCCGTGCGTGGCCTCGGGCGGCGGGGCGTCCACCCGGCCACAGGCCAGGAATGCGGCGGCGAGGAGGGGGAAGGGTCGGCTGGGGCGGCTAGGACGGCTGGGGCAGTGCATGGCACCTCCGGGAGCTACCCGGCGGCCCACGCCGCCTCGAACTCCCGGAGCAAACCTACGGCGCCGAGACTGCTCAGGCGAGTGCGCGCCTCGGCCCGCACCGCTTCCGCCTCGCCCCGGCGCCCGAGGGCCCGGAAGGCTCGCGCCAGCACCGCCGCCGCTTCGGCGTCGAGCAGCGCACTCCCGTGGGTGCCGGCCACGCTGCGCGCTGCCGCGGCGTCCGCCGCCGCCGCCTCGGCGGCGCCTTCGGCCAGGCGCGCCAGGGCGCGGACCCGGAGCGCCTCGCCCGCGCCGATCTCGTCGCCCGCCGCGCGGGCGAGCGCCAGCGCCCGATCGGCGCGGCTCCGGGCGAGACCTGCCTCGCCCCGCTCGACGTCGGTCTCGGCGCGGCCGGTGAGGGCCAGGGCCACGAGGGCGGGCTCGCCCGCCACCTCCGCCGAGCGCACCGCCTCGGTGGCGGCCTCGTCGGCGTCGGCCCAGCGGCCGAGGCGTCGGTGGGCCAACGCGATGTTGTGCAGCGCCTCCGCGGCGCCGCGTCGGTCGCCCAGGCGCCGGTAAGCGAGAAGGGCCGCGCGATACAGCGGGAGGGCACCCTCGGGGTCGCCGCCGAGCACCTGGAGCGAGGCGAGGTTGTTCGAGGCCCGGGCCTCCATGAGCGCATCACCGAGCGCGCGCGCCAGCCCGAGCGCGTGCGCGAAGCGGGCCGCCGCCTCGGGCACGGCGCCGCGCTCGAACGCGATCGCGCCGAGCAGGTTCGTGGCGCGGAGCGCGCCGTCCCGGTCACCGCGGGCGTCGAACCGGGCGAGCGCGTCCCGCGCCAGGGGTTCCGCCTCGTCGAGGCGACCCTGGCGGGTGGCGGCCGTGGCGGCGCGGAGGTCGGCGTCGGGCGTGCGCGTCATCGCTCAGTAGGCAATGGCGAACCGGCTGAAGCCCGGGATGTCGGCCTCGAGCTCGTCGAGGTCCTCGAATCGCAGCGTGACCAGGCGCTCGAACGGATCGCCCGCGCTCCGCTGGCGCCAGACGTAGATCTCGCCCTCGAGCGCCTCGTCCTCCCCGTCCACATCGCCGTCGTCGTCGAGGTCGTCATCGGCCTCGGCATACTCGAGCTCGAGCTCCGCGGGCTCCGCGGGGCTGAACCGGAGGCCCGCCGGCTCGAACTCGAAGAGGAGGAGGGCCGGATCCACCACCCGGATGGTGATTTCCACCGAGTCCTGCGGGCCGAAGGGCGTGCCGTCGGGATAGGTCAGCAGCGCGCCTGACGCCACCCGGAACCGCAGGTACTCCTCCCCGGCGTTGCCCTCGGGGTCCTCGAACCAGATCCGCGCCTCGCCATCCCGGTCCGCGTAGGCCCAGAAGGTGACCTCGGGATTCCAGACCGGCGGGCTCGTGGCCGCCAGCCGGAGGATGGTGAGTTCCTCGGGCGGCTTGACGACCTCCCCGGGCCCGTTCGAGTCGCTGCAGCCGGCCGCGGCCAGGGCGGCCGTGGCCAGGATGGGGAACCAGGGATTGCGTCGCATCGTCGCCTCGGTGTGCGGGCCCGCAGGCGCCGCGTGGTGGTCATTCGTCATTGCCGCCCCCCAGGAGGCGGAGGAGCCGGGGTCGGCTGATGCCGAGCCGGCGTGCGGCCTCGCTCTTGTTGCCGCCGGTCTCCTCCAGCATCGCGCGGACCGCGGCGCGGGCGATGGTCGCCAAGTCAGCGGGGAAGGGCAACCGCCCGTCCCCCGGCGCCTCGCCGGCGTCGAGCCGGAGTTCCGCCGGGTCGATCGTCCCGGGGGCGGAAAGCACCAGTGCCCGCTCCACCGCATTCCGGAGCTCGCGCACGTTGCCGGGCCAGCGGTGCCGGCGGAGGGCCGCCCGCACCTCGGCGGAGAGGGCAGGCACCGGGAGGCCGTACTGCGTCGCGAGCCGGTTCACGAAGGCCTCCGCGAGCACCTCCACGTCCCCTTCCCGCTCCCGGAGCGGCGGCAGCGAGATCGCCACGACGTGCAGCCGGTAGAACAGGTCCTCGCGAAACTCCCCCCGGCGCACGGCGGCCGGCAGGTCCACGTGGGTGGCGGCCACCACGCGCACGTCCACGCGCTTCGCTGCCTGCCCGCCCACCCGCCGGATCTCGCGGGCCTCCAGCGCCCGGAGCAGCTTGGCCTGCAGCTCGAGCGGCAGGTGCCCCACTTCGTCGAGGAAGAGCGTGCCCGCGTCGGCCAGCTCGAACAGGCCCGGCTTGGCGGCAACCGCGCCGGTGAACGCCCCCCGCTCGTGGCCGAAGAGCTCGCTCTCCATCAGGTTCGCCGGGATCGCGGCGCAGTTCACCTCCACGAACGGCCCGGCGGCGCGCGGCGAGTGGTAGTGGATCGCCCGGGCGAGCAGCTCCTTCCCCGTGCCGGTCTCCCCCCCGAGGAGCAGCGACACGTCGCGATGCCGCGCCACCCGCTCGGCGTGGTCCAGGGCCTTCCGCAGGGCGGGGCTGCGGCCGATGATCGCCGCGAACCCGCTGGTGCGGCGCTCGTCCTCCGCCCAGCGCTCGGCCTCCGCCGCCCTCCCCGCGTCCCGCCCCGCCCGCTCGAGCGTACGGCGGAGGAGCTCGAGGTCCTCCGGCAGCGCGAAGTAGTCCGCCGCCCCGCGTTGCAGCGCCCCCGCGGCGAGGCGATGGTCGGTGGACGCGCCGACGAGGTAGCACGGCGCCCCGTTCACCGCGGGCAGCGCGGCGAGCAGGTCGAGTCCTTCCGGCTCGGCGCCGCCCGCGAGCACGAGGACTGCGGCCGCTCCGGGCGGCAGCGAGCCCTCGCCGTCCCAGACGAGGACGCTGCCGCCCAGCTCCCCGACCAGGCCAGCGCACGCCGTGCGGAACGAGTCGGAGCGGAGCACCGTGGCCACCCACCACGCCGCTCCGCTCACGACGCCGCTCCCGGCGGGCGCCGGGCCTCAGTCGTCGGATGATCCGTCGGAATCGTCGTCTTCAAAGGCCTCGACCGACTGCGTGATGTTCTCCTTCACGATGCCCTCGTTGGCCCCGCCCTTGTTCGCCGTGGCGGGATCCACCAGGCCGGTCCCCGCCTCGTCGAGGAACCAGGTGGCGACGTCCACCAGCAGCGTGACGTTCACCGTGCCCGACTCGGCCACCACGAGCGCCGGCACCAGATCGTGCTCCTGCTCCACGTCGAGGTCGGTCTCGTAGGTGAACGGCGTGCCGTTGAACGTCCCCATGACCCGGATGCTCACCCCCGCGAAGTCGGGATGCGCGGCGAGGAAGGCGGCGTCCGCCGCATCGCCATCGTCCTCGGGCTTGTGGATCTCGAACTCGAGCTCGTCGTAGTGGCCGGTGTCCACCGCCACGGTGAGCTCGCGGGCGATCCCGGTGCCGAGCGGCAGGTCCACCAGCACCGGCCCGACCTCGAGTTCCTCGCAGTCGTCGTCGCCGCCGGGCACGTCGTCAGCGCAATCGGTGGAGGACTCCGCGCGCTCGAACTCGATCTCCCGGAGCACGAGCTGCGCCGAGGTGAGCACCAGCGTGTTCTCCCCGATCGTGATCGTCTCGTCGAGCGAGAGCCCCGGTGCCCCGGCCGGCGCGGTCGCCACGCTCAAGGACACCTGCGAGCGCCCGTCCGGGCCGGTCCCGTTCCCGCCGTCGCTGCAGGCCGCGACCGCCAGCGCGCAGGTCGTGATGACTGCCAGTTCGATCCGTCGCATGAGGCCCCCGTCGTGAAGTTCCCCGACCCCGGATGGGTCGTCGGGAGGGGGAAGGGCAACCCCGATGCCGACTCTGGGACAAACTCGCAAGTCGTTGTTCTGCAAATCCTTAAATCTCTACGAAGGGCTCCCGGTGCCGTGGGGTACTGCATCGTTTCGTGATGGACTGCAACGATACGTTACAGATTCGGCGGTGGCCAGTCACCCCTAGATTGCCTCCGGTCCATCCTGATGGGGTCGCCATGCGCCAACCGGTTCTCGGGTCGCTGCTGCTGCTGCTGGCAATCGTCGCCGCGTGTGAGC
>JAICEH010000019.1 GCA_025924275.1 Gemmatimonadales bacterium
CGATTCCTACTTCAGCATCGTGGGCTTCGGGGGCAACGTGGCGGGGGGGTTCGTCTTCAACCGGCTGGCCGACTGGGACGAGCGCGACCGCCCGGTCCGGGACATCATGAACGAGGTGCAGCCCCAGTTCTTCGGCCTGCCGGGCGTGTTCGCCTTCGCGCTCAACCCCTCGCCCATCGGCGGCTTCGGAAATCCCGTGCAGTTCGTGGTGCGGCACCCGGACTTCGACTCGCTGGTGGCGGGGATGGACCGGCTCGCGGGGCGGGCGCGCGGGATCCCGGCGCTGGTGAACGTGGACCTCGACCTCAAGGTGAACAAGCCGGAGCTGACCGTCGCCTACCAGCGGGACCGGATGGAGGACCTCGGCGTGTCGGTCCAGGATGTCGGCGCCACGCTGGAGACGATGATGGGCGGCCGCGAGGTGAACACCTACACCCAGGCCAACAAGCTGTACGACGTGGTGGTCCAGGTGGATCCCCGGGACCGGGCCACCCCCAGCGACCTGAGCCGGCTCTACGTGCGCGGCCGGGGCGGCGACCTGGTCCAGCTCGACGCCGTCGCGGGGTTCCAGGAGGTGGTGGGGCCGCAGGCGCTCCTCCACTACAACCGGCTGCGCTCGTTCACCCTGAGCGCCGGCCTGGCCGACGGCTTCGTGCTCGGCCAGGCCATCGACTCGCTCCGCGCGGCGGCGGCCGAGGTGCTGCCGCCGGGGAGCAGCGTGGCGCTCGCGGGCGAGTCTCGCGAGCTGGAGGAGAGCGGGAGCGCGCTGTACTTCGCCTTCCTCCTCGCGCTGGTGGTGGTGTTCATGGTGCTCGCGGCGCAGTTCGAGTCGCTGGTGCACCCCTTCACGGTGCTGATGGCCGTGCCGCTGGCGGTCACCGGCGCGCTGGTGACCCTCAAGCTCTTCGGGTCCACCCTCAACCTGTACAGCCAGATCGGGTTCATCCTCCTGATCGGGCTCTCGGCCAAGAACTCGATCCTGCTGGTGGAGTACGCCAACCAGCTCCGGGACCGGGGCATGGAGCTCACCGAGGCGGTGCTCGAGGCGGGGCGCATCCGCTTCCGGCCCATCCTGATGACGGCGGTGGCGACGGTCGTCGGCGCGCTGCCGATCGCCCTGGGGATCGGGGCCGGCTCGAGCAGCCGCACCCCGCTGGGGCAGGTCATCGTGGGCGGGGTCACCATCGCAACGGTCCTCACCCTGTTCCTGGTGCCGGTGGTCTACCTGCTGCTCGAGCGCATCCGGCAGCGGGTGCTCGGGCGCCGGGCGCTCCGCGCCAGCGTCGATGCCGCCTCGGAGGCCGCGTGATCGCCCTGCTCCTCGCCCTCCAGGTGGTCGCGCCGGCCGCGCCGGCTGCCGCCGACACGATCCCGCGGGTGACGCTGGCGGAGGCGCTGGAGCGCGCCACCCAGTTCGACCCGGATTACGTGGCGGCCCTCGGGCTGGTCGACAATGCGGAATGGGGCCGGCGGAACGCGATCCTTGCCTTCGTCATCCCCTCCCTCACGCTCAACACGAGCTACACCGAGTCGTCCAGCCCGTCGTTCAACTTCGGCACCGGCGGGTTCTCCAAGCAGTTCGTCCAGGCCAACGCCCTCGCGGAGTACGAGCTCTTCGGCGGCGGGCGGCGGATCTTCGAGCTGCAGCGCGCCAAGGCGGACCTGGAGGGGGCGCGGGCCGGCGAGGTCCAGGCCCGCTTCCTGGCGGCCCTGGCCACCGAGCGGGCCTTCTACGACGTGCTCGGGACCCGCGAACTCCTCGCCACGTCGCTCGCGCGGACCCGCCGGGCGGAGGAGCAGCTCACCACCGCCCGGGCCCGCGTGCTCTCCGGGGCCGCGGTCCAGAGCGACTCGCTCACCCTCCGGCTCGAGCTGGCGCGGGCCCAGGTGGACGAGTTGCGCCAGGCCGCGGCCCTCGAGGTGGCGCGGCTGGAGCTCGGGCGGCGCATCGGGCTGCCCGGCCCGGCCGAGGCGGAGCCGCTCGCCGACGAGCCGACCCAGCTGCCGATCACGCTGGAGGAGGCGGTGGCACTGGCCCTCGAGCAGGGGCCGGACTACCAGGTGGCCCGGGCTTCCGAGCGGGCCGCCGCCGCCGACCTGCGGGCCCAGCGGACCGCGTACCTGCCCCAGATCTTCCTGACGGGGCAGACGGCGGCGTATGACACCCGGTTCTGGCCCGAGGCGACCAGCCGGAGCCAGTTCACGATCACCGCCACCCTCCCGGTCTGGGACCTGGGCCGCCGTGAGCTCGCGGTGAGCCAGGCGCGGGTCCGGCGCGACGTGAGCCGCGCCATCCGGTCCGACCTGGAGCTCGCCGCCCGGCGGGACGTCGCCCAGGCCTACAAGGCCTTCGAGGTCGGAGTCGCCTCGGCCGAGGTGGCCCGCGAGGCGGTGGACGTGGCCCAGGAGAACTACCGGGTGCAGGACGCCAGGTACCGGGCGGGCGCCTCGACCATCCTCGACCTGCTCGAGGCCCAAGTGTCCTTGAGCGACGCGGAGAGCGGCCTGGTGCAGGCCCGCTATGCCGCACTCCTCGCGCGTGCCGGCCTCGAGGTGATCATCGGCCGGCGCCTCACCCCCTGACAGGACCTCTCGTGAGACCGACCATCACCGTCCTCGCCGCCGGCCTGGTGCTCGGCGCCGCCGCCTGCGGCAAGGATGCCGAGGGCGCCGGCGGCGCTGACGCCGGCGGGGGACCCCCGGCGTTCCCCGTCGAAACCGCCACCGCCCGGCAGGACACCGTCACGGAGTTCATCAACGCCACCGGCGCCGTCGAGGCGGTCCAGTCGATCCTGCTCAAGCCGGAAGTCGATGGACGGATCACCGCCATCCGGGTCCGCGAAGGGGCCTCGGTGGCCACCGGTACCCCGCTCTTCCAGATCGACGACGCCGAGCTCAAGGCCCAGGTGGACCGGGCGGAGGCCGAGGCGGACCTCGCCACCCAGGCCCTGGAGCGGACCCGGTCCCTGATCGCCCAGAATGCGAGCTCGCAGGCCGACCTGGAGCAGGCCGAGGCCACGGCCCGGAGCAGCCGTGCGGCCCTCGAGCTGCTGCGCATCCGCCTGCGCCGCACCACGGTCCGCGCGCCGTTCGGCGGAACCGTCGGGGAGCGCACCGTGAGCCTGGGCGACTACGTGACCACGTCGACCGACCTGATCAGCCTGCAGACCGTGGACCCCATCCGGCTGGCCTTCGACGTCCCCGAGCGGTACGCCGAGGATGTCGCCCTCGGCCAGGCGGTGGAGTTCCAGGTGGCGGCCCTGCCCGGCGAGTCCTTCCGGGGGGTGGTGGAGTTCGTCGATCCGGTCGTCCGGATTCCTGGCCGGACGATCCTGGTCAAGGCGCGAGTCGCGAACCCGCGCCGGAAGCTGCAGCCCGGGATGTTCGTCGAGGTGCGCCTGGCCACCGAGGTGCGGCCCGAAGCGGTCGTCATTCCCGAGGAGGCAGTGGTTTCCACCCAGATGGGGACGGTCGTGTGGGTGGTGGTGGACGGCAAGGTCGAGCGCCGGGAAGTGGTCCTCGGCGTACGCACGCCCGGCGAGGTGGAGATCCGGAGCGGTGTTGCCGCCGACGAGGTGGTGGTCGTGGGCGGCACGGCGATGCTCCAGCCCGGCGCGCCGGTGATGGCCCGCCCGAAGGGCGCGCCGATGCAGCCGCCCGGAGGCGGTGCCGACACGGCTGCCGCGCCCGGGGAGGCCGCGGGCGCCGCGCCCGGTGCCGGAGCCCCGCCGGCCGATACCGCGCGCTGAGTCCGCCGCTGCGGAGGAGGCGGAGGCGCGGCTTCCGCAGCGGATGCCAGGCTATCTTGACCGGCATGGCCCGGCGGCTCGTCCCCGTCTCGTTCCTGCTCGCGCTCGGAGCCGCGCCCCTCGCCGCCCAGGTGATACCGGCCGAGGGGCGCTGGCGCGTCCTGATCCACGCCACCGACCCCGACGCCCAGCCGATGCGCGGCGAGTTGCGCCTGGCCGATTCCGCCGGCGAGCTGTCCGGCACGCTCCGCCCCGAGACGGACAGCGGCCCTCCGCTCCCACTCTCCCGCGCCCGCCGTCCCGCCCCCGACTCGATCGACCTCGAACGCCTCGCCCAAGGCCCGCTGGCCCTGGTCGGGCGATGGAACGGCATCGCCTGGGCTGGACCGGTGACGCGGGCGGGACGCACTCTGGGCCGCTGGGAAGCCGTGGCACTCGACGAGGGCGAGGAGTTCTACCCGGCGCCGCCCTCGTTCATCCTCCGCCAGACCCTCCTCGGCTCGCCCGCCCGCGCCACTCGCGTGCCGGGCCCCTGGCTCGCGGCGGCCCGCGCGCGACTCGACAGCCTTGTGCGCCGCGAGGAGCACGGCGAGCGATGGCTGCTCGGCCTCGTCGAGCGCAGGGAGTGGCGCGATGGCCTCGCCCGCGACCTCGCCCGGCTCCGCTCCCGGGTGGAGGGCGAGGAGCAGGCGCGATTCGACGCCCTGTTCGGTTCGCCCGCCGGGTGGGTGGTGGACCTGCACGATGCCGCCCTCCTGGCGGCACGCCGCCGCCGCCCCACGGCGGCCTCGAGCGACTGGGCCCCTGCGCTTGCGGCCTCGGGACTCGCGCCCCCCGGCGCCGGCGAGCCGGAGCTGCTGGAGGCGGCGTGGCGGCTCTGGTCCCTCGCGGATGCCGACAGCGCCGCGTTCCGCCTCCGGCTCGAGGCGGTGCGGGCCGCCGATCCGACCGGCGGCGGGCTCCCCGCAATGCTCCAGGCGTACGAGCAGGCCGCGGCCTGGCACCTCGAGGCCACCGCGTTCCTCGCTCGACTACTCGACCCGGTGCGGGAGCCGGCGCGGCTCGCACTCGCCCCGATCGGCGCGCCGGGCACGCTGCCCGCCGGGGCGCTCGATCCGGCATTGGCCGGCCGCCTGGTGGTGCCGGCCAACTGGGAGGGTGAAGGCTGGCTTGCCCGCCACGGCGCGGCCGGACTCACCCGCGCCATCTCGCGCCTCGTCCCCGAGTACGGCGAGGCGGCTGTGGTGGACCTGGGAGAGGGTCGCCTGACGCTCGCGGAGCCGGCCGCCGAGCTGCGCGACGGCCGGCTTGGGGTGACGCGCACCGTGCGGTACGATCCGGGCGAGGCGCCGCTCCTCGCGGCGCTCCGGGTCGTGGCCGCGATGGAGCGGGCCCGCCTGCTCACGGCCTGGTGGGCCCGACCGGCGGCGGAACCGGCGGGCACCACGATCTTCCTCCCCGATCCCGAGCCGCACCTTGCCGACGGGATGGCGGAGCTGGCGGCGGACCTCGCCGCGGACGGCCTGCCGTGGGCCGCCCGCGCGAACGCGACCCGCCGGGCCCTGGTGGCCGACCGCGCCGTCGCCGAGCGGTCGGCGCTGGGCCTGGCGCTGGTCCGCGCCTTGGCGGACGGGCTCGGCCACACCGCGCTCGACCAGACCCGCGAGGTGGTCGCAGGGCTGGGGTACGACTGGTCCGCGGTCGCCACACGGCCCGCGCTGGCCCGGGCCTGGGTGGAGTGGAGGGACGCACCGGCGGGCGAACTCCCGCCCGGCCGGGGGCCGATGCTGCTGCCCGAGCTGCATTTCGAGGTCGAGAGCGGGGCACCGAGGGTCACCGCCGTCCGGGTCCACTCGTTCCAGTGACCCATCCACCGGAGGTGGGGTTGCACCGGTCATTCCTCGCGGCCCTCCCGGCGGACGTCCTCGCAGCGGCGGCGGCCGCCGCCCCAGCCGCGGCCCAGCAATCCCGCGCCGAGCGGACCGCCTACGCCGAGACCTCGGCGCTGGCCGACGTCACGCCGTTCCTCGACACGCTGGCCGCGGGCACACAGGACCTCCGCCTCGGCGCCCTCGGCACGAGCACGGAGGGGCGCCGGGTGCCGCTGGTGGTGGCCGCACGTCCGCTCGTCGCCGACGCGGCGGAGGCGCACCGGGGGGGGAAGCCGGTGGTGCTGGTGCAGGCGAACATCCACGCCGGCGAGGTGGAGGGAAAGGAGGCGGTCCAGGCCCTGCTGCGGGACCTCACCACCGGCGCACTCCGGCCCCTGCTCGATTCGCTGGTGCTGCTCGTCGTGCCGGTCTACAACGTGGACGGCAACGAGGCCTGGGCCCCGGGCGAGGTGAACCGGCCGGGGCAGGACGGGCCGGCCCGGGTCGGGCGGCGTTCGAACGGCCAGGGCCTCGACCTCAACCGCGACTACGTCAAGCAGGAGGCGCCGGAAACCCGCGCCGCCGCGGCCCTGGTGCGGGAGTGGGATCCCGACCTCTTCCTCGACCTGCACACGACGAATGGGAGCTACCACGGCTACGCGCTCACCTGGTCGCCAGGCCTCAACCCGAACGAGGGGCCGGCCAACCGCTTCGTGCGCGAGCGCCTCCTGCCGGAGGTCCGCCGGCGCATGAAGGCACGGCACGGCTACGAGACCTTTGCCTACGGCAACTTCCGGAACCAGGAGCCGGATTCCCTCGGCCAGGGGTGGGAGACGTACGAGGGGACGCCGCGCTACGGCACCAACTGGTTCGGGCTCCGCGGGCGGATGGCGGTGCTGAGCGAGGCGTACAGCAACGACGACTTCCGCACCCGCGTGCTCGCCACCTACGCCTTCGTGCGTGAGGTGCTCGGCTTCGTGGCGGAGCACGCGGCGGAGGTGAAGGCGGCCAACCGGGCCGACGACCGGGACCGCCCCGACTCGGTGGGCGTCCGCCTCGCGCTCGCGCCGCCCACGGAGATGGAGGTGATCGCGGAGCTCACGCGTGCGGCCGGGGACGGCTCGCACGGCTTCGCACACCGGGAGCGGACGGGCGAGTTCCGACGGATCCGGATGCCGGTGTTCGACCGGTTCACCGCCACGCGCCGGGAGGCAGTGCCCGTGGGATACCTCGTCCCGCCGGCGTACCCCGAGGTGGCGGACCTGCTCCGCCGCCACGGGATCGTCGTGGAGCGGCTCGCCGCCGCCTGGAAGGGGAGCCTCGAGGCGTTCGTCCTGGACAGCGTGGTCCCGGCCCGCGGGAGCTTCGAGGGCCACCGGAGCGTCCGGGTGGAGGGAGCGTGGCGGAGCCGCGACGGCGAGGTGCCCGCAGGCTGGTACTGGGTCCCGACCGACCAGCCACGGGGCCTCCTCGCAGCGTGGCTCCTCGAGCCGGCCTCGGAGGACGGGCTCCTGACCTGGAACCTGTTCGACCGCGGGCTCCGGCCGAGGGGGGAGGCGCCGGTGAGACGTCTCCGGACCGCGCCGGACGTCGCGCGGGAGCTGGGGCAGGCCGCGAACGGCGAATAGAGATCAGCGACCTTGACCATCCAGCCCGGCACCAGGGCCCCCGCCTTCACCCTCTCCAGCGACTCCGGCGAGACGGTGTCCCTCGCCGCGCTCGCGGGGAAGCCGGTGGTCCTGTACTTCTATCCCCGGGACGACACGCCCGGCTGCACCGTGGAGGCCTGCGAATTCCGTGACAACTGGAAGGCGGTCCGGGCGGCCGGGGCGGTGGTGCTCGGAGTGTCGCCGGACGACGTGGAGTCCCACCGGTCGTTCCGCGAGAAGCTCGCCCTGCCATTCCCGCTGCTGGCCGACCCGGACCACGCCGTAGCCGAGGCGTATGGCGCCTGGGGCGAGAAGTCCCTTTACGGGAAGAAGTATTACGGGGTGCTTCGCCGCACCTTCATCATCGATGGGGCAGGTTCGGTGCGCCGCGTCTTCGAGCAGGTGGAGCCCGTGGGCCACGCGGCCGAGGTCCTGGCGGCGCTTCGCGCGCTGTAGGGGTCCGGAGTACTACGGATGGCCCTCCGTTCCGGCCCGCTTGTGGACCGGCCCGGGGGGTCATAGGCTAGAGGCCGTCGCTTCCCGGAGGGCACCATTCGTTCGCTCCGCCTGCTGTCCGCACTCATCCTCGTGCCCCTGATGGCACCCGCCGCACAGACGGCGGGACATGCGCCCGCGCCGGTTCGCACCGGCCAGGGTGCCGTCCCGGTTGCCGCCGAGCCGGGCGAGACCCGGCTCCGGAACGTCCGCCAGCTGACCTACGAGGGGAACAACGCCGAGGCGTACTGGGCGCGCTCCGGCGAGCGGCTCATCTTCCAGCGCCAGGTGGACGTCGAGCACGGCTGCGACCAGCAGTACACGATCGACGCCGACGGCCGCGACCTCCGGCGGGTCTCCAACGGCCTGGGCCGGACCACCTGCGGGTACTTCTACGACGACGACCGGCGCATCCTGTACAGCTCGACCTTCGAGCACTCGACCGCCTGCCCGATCCCGCCCGACCACTCGCAGGGGTACGTCTGGCCGCTCGGCCACCTCGAGATCTACACCGCCAACGCCGACGGCTCCGACCTTCGACGGCTCACGAGCAACGGCGCCTACAACGCCGAGGCCACCCTCTCCCCCGACGGCCGGCGGATCATCTTCACCAGCACGATGGACGGGGACATCGAGCTGTACACGATGAACGTGGACGGCACCGACCTCCGGCGGGTCACGCACCGGGTCGGGTACGACGGCGGGGCCTTCTTCTCGCCGGACGGGCGCCAGATCGTCTGGCGCGCGATGTACCCCGCCACGGCGGCGGACAGCGGCGACTACCGACGGCTGCTCGACCAGCGCCTGGTGCGGCCCTCGCGGCTGGACCTGTGGGTGGCCGACGCCGACGGGCAGAACGCGCGGCAGGTCACCCGGCTCGGCGGGGCGAGCTTCGCCCCCTTCTTCACCCCCGACGGCCGCGGGATCATCTTCGCCTCGAACTTCCCCAATCCCCGCAGCCGGAACTTCGATCTCTATCTCGTCCGGCTCGACGGCACCGGCCTGGAACAGGTGACCCGCCACGGGGACTTCGACGGCTTCCCGGTGTTCAGCCCCGACGGCCGGAAACTGGTGTGGGCGTCCAACCGTAATGCCTCGAACCCGGGCGACACGAACCTGTTCGTGGCAGACTGGGTGGAGTAGGGCGGACGGACCGTCCGACCGCCCGACCGCCCTATTACATTCCGGCCATGGCCGACACGCCCGCACCGCCCTCCTCGAACCGCCGCAGCGTCGGCGCCTGGCTCTGGGACTGGACCAAGTCCATCGCCGTGGCGCTGGTCGTGTGGTTCATGCTGCGCACCTTCCTGGTGGAGGCGTTCAGCATCCCGTCCAGCTCGATGGAGCGGACGCTCCTCGTTGGCGACTTCCTCTTCGTCAACAAGGCGCTCTATGGCGCCGAGGTGCCGCTGGTCCACAAGCGCCTCCCGGCCATCCGCGAGCCCGTGCAGGGGGACATCCTCGTCTTCGATTCGGTCGAGGACGAGGGCCTCAAGGTGGTGAAGCGGCTGATCGGGATGCCCGGGGACACCCTCGCGATGGAGGGTGGCCAGCTCTACCGGAACGGCCTCGCGGTGAGCGAGCCCTACGCCATCCCGGCGGAGCCGGGGCTCGGCACCGACCCGCTCCAGCGGGCGCGGATGCGGGCGTGGCAGCTCCGCCACTACGCCGGGAAGGACACCGCGACCTACCACCCCGACGTGCAGGACTGGGGGCCGATCGTGGTGCCGGCGGACTCCTTCTTCATGATGGGCGACAACCGGGGCGACTCGTACGATTCCCGGTACTGGGGGTTCCTGCCGCGCCGGAACGTCCGCGGGCGGCCGCTGGTGATCTACTACAGCTACGACCGCGCGAGCTGGAAGGCCCTGCCGTTCTTCACCGCGGTGCGGTGGCCGCGGCTGCTCTCGACCCCCGACTGATTCCCGACTGAAGCACGGCGCCGAGGCCCGCCGCCAGCGCGGCGACGACCGCGGCACCGTGGAACGTGGAGCCAAGGCCCAGCGCCCCGCTGGCCGCGCCCGCCGCCACCGGCCCGACGATCCGGGCCACCGAGGCGGCACTCTGCACCCGCCCGAGGGCATGACCCTGTGATTCCGCCGGTGCGCGGCGCGACACCCACGCCGCCACCGCCGGGATGATCAACCCGCTGCCGGCGGCGAGGGCCACGAGAGCCGCGGCCAGCGCCCCACCCTGGGTGGCGGGCACCCCCGCCAGGCCCAGCACCATCAGCGCGCCCCCTGCCACGATCAGCCGCGCCTCCCCCACCCGCGGCGCGAGCCGGCCCACCAGCCACCCCTGCACGACGGCGCTCGTCAGGCCCATCAGGGCGTAGAGCCAGGAGATCGCCGCGCGATCGTAGCCGAGCCGGCGCTCGGCGAGGAGCGGGAGGGCGACGTACACGGTGGTGAAGGCGAGCGTTTCCAGGAAGGCGATGGCCAGCGGGACCCGCACCCCGGCCCAGGGCAGTGCCGTCGTCGCACGCGGCGCCGTGGAGCCGCGCGTCTCGGGGAGGAGCCACGTGGCGAGGAGGAGGTTCGTCGCCGCGAACCCGGCGGCCACGAGCCCGGGCGCCGCCTCACCGAAGCGCGAGGCGATGCCCGCGAGCGCCGGCCCGATCACGAAGGCCACGCCGAACGCGGCGCCGATCAGGCCCATCGCCCGGGAGCGCGCGGCCGGCGGGGAGATGTCGGCCAGCGCGGCCTGGGCCACGTTGACCGTGGCACCGGACACGCCGGCGACCACCCGCGAGGCGAGCAGCGCCGCGAAGCTCCCGGCGAGCCCGAACAGCAGGTACGACACCGCACTTCCCGCAAAGCCCACCAGCAGTACCGGCCGGCGGCCGACGCGGTCGCTCAGGCGGCCCCAGCGGGGCGCGAGCACGAAGTGGAGCAGGGAGTAGCTCGCCACCAGGACGCCGACCAGCGCGTCGTGCGGCGTGTGCCGCGCGCCGTAGCTCGCGAGCAGCGGCAGCACGATCGCGAACCCGACGAGGTCGAGGGTCACGAGGGCGAAAATCAAAAGAGAGGCGGGCGGCCTCTCTCGGGTCGGCGCGGGTGCCGGCATCGCGGAGCAGGATCACCCGGCGCCGCTGGCCGGTCAAGTCCGGGTCCTCACGGAGGCGGCAATTCGGCGCGCCGGCCCGACGAGGACTCCGGGCCCGGCACCAGGTAGTTGGCGGTACGGCTGCACGCCTCGCAGTGCAGGGTCACCCGGCCGGGGTGGTCGGTCGAATCCCGGGGCGGAGTGCGGGTGATGCGAGTGGAAGCGCACGATGGGCAGACGAGCGCACCGTGGTCTCGATCGGCGGCGATCAAGGCCAGGGCCTCGGCGGGCCGGTACTCCTTGATCCCACGGCGTCCCACGGGCACTCCTTGGGCAGGCGAGGCAAGGGGATGCCCGCCCACGCTCCCAATCTACGACCCGGCGGGGGCGGCGGCAAAGCGGGCAGCCCAGCCCCGGGTGGGTCAATCCCAAGTCATTCAGTCGCAATGCGTTGACCGCCGATCGGCGGCCGCCGATGGAGCCGGTCGACTGGGCGGCCCGCCCTCCCATCGGCTTGACCCGGTCAGGCTGCCCCGGTACGTTGCCGCCGCGTGTCGGCCCCCTTTCCGGACGTCCCGATGACCGAGCTCGGCGGATCGCAGATCACCACGCTCCTGGAGACCCTCCCGGGCATCGCCCAGGTGCTCCGGAGCCCGGTCGCGGACGCGATCGTGAACCTGATCCGCGCCGGCGCCCGCCTGCGCGAGTTCCAGGTGAAGGATGCGGAGGAGCTGGTCAACTTCGGGGTCCGGCGGGGCCTGCTGGGCCAGACCGAGGGGGAGCGGATCATCGCCGAGGCGCGTGCGGCGGCCGAGCGGCGGCAGGAGAAGGCGGCGGAGCGCGCGGCCGGCCGGGCGGCCCGTCCTGCGGGCAAGCCGGCGACCAAGGCCGCAGCGAAGAAGCCCGCCCCGAAGCCCGCGGCCCGGAAGCCGGCCGCGAAGGCCGCCCCGCGCCCCAGGGCGAAGGCTGCCGCCAAGCCGAAGCCCCGGCCGGCCAAGAAGCGCTAGCGGCTCACACCTTGAAGTCGGCCACGAGCCGGGTCAGCCGGTTCGCGGCGTCCAGCAGGTCGCTCGCCGCACTCGCCATCTCCTCGGTGGACGCGCTCTGCTGCTCCGCGGCCGCGGTGACCTCCTCGCTCGCGGACGCGTGCTCCTGCGCCGTCTGCGCCACCTCGCCGGTCTTCGTGCCCAGCTGATCCACCACGCCGCGCGTGCGGTTGGCTTCCTCGGTCACGCGGACGCCGGCGGCCCGGACCCCTTCGACCGCCGCCTCGATCGCCCCGAGCGCCGCGGACGCCCCCTGGGCCACCGCCTCGATCCCCCGGACCTTGGTGGTGCCCACCTCCATCGTGGCCGACACCTCCCGGATCTGCTGCCGGATGAGCTGGACGGTCTTGGTGACGTCCTCCGCGGCGCGGGCGCTCGAGTCGGAGAGGTTCCGCACCTCGTCCGCCACCACGGCGAAGCCGCGGCCGTGCTCGCCCGCGCGCGCCGCCTCGATGGCGGCGTTGAGCGCGAGCAGGTTGGTCTGCGACGAGATCTGCTTGATCAGGTCGATGAACTCCGTGATGGGCTCGCTCAGCTTCGCGAGCTCGCTCACCTGGCCGGCGGAGGTCTGCACCACCTCCCGCACGTCGAGCAGGGTGCGGCCGGCCGCGTCGACGTCGGCGCGATGCCGGGTGGCGAGCTCGCGGATCTCGCGGCCCAGCCCGGCCACCCGTTCCGAGGCCTCGGCGTTCCCGGCCGCCGCCGAGCGGAGCTCCTGCAGCAGCCGGTCGGCATCGGTCATTCCCCGCACCTGGCTCTCGGCGCTGGTGGACACGCGCACCATCGCGGTGGAGATCTCCCCGCTGGTGGCGGCCAGCTCCTCGCTCATGGCGGAGAAGTCGCCGGCGCTCGAGGAGATCTGGTTGGCCTCGCGCACCACCTCGGTCACCACGCCCCGGAGCCGCTCGCCCATCCGGTCCATCGCGCCCGCGAGCAGGCCGAGCTCCCGGGGCATCTCGCCCAGCTGCACCGGCCGGAGGTCGCCGCCGCCGAACCGCTCCGCCGATTCGATGAGCCGGGTGAGCGGGGCGTCGACCGCCTGCACCGTGCGGGCCGCGGCATAGGCGCCGACCAGGAGGGCGGCGCCCACCAGGATCCACACGAACATCTCGCGCTTCGTCGTGTCGGCGCGCAGCACCGCCGCGCGGCTCAACGAACGCTCCCGCTGGGCGCGGGTGAGCGCACCGAGGTCGGCGATCAGCGTGTCGGCCGGGCCACGCGCGCCATCCGCCATCGCCCGGGCCTGGGCGTCGCGCCCGAGGTCGGCGAGGGCGTGCGCCAGCGCATAGCCGGTCTCGATCCGTGCCTGGGTGCCGGCGATCTTGTTGACGATGTAGCGGTCCTGCGTGGTGAGCCCCCCGAGCCGGCGGAACCGCCGCTGAATGGCGAAGGCGCTGTCCCCGGCCGCGGCGAACTCGGCGCGAAGCGGGGCGCTGGGCGCCACGAGGTACTGCTCCGCCGCGCGGATCTGGCCCAGCGCACTCGCCACCAGGCCGGTGGAGATCTCGGTGCTCTCCAGGAGCACCGCCACCTCGCGGTCCACGCTGGCCCGGAGCTGGCGGATGGCGCGCGCGCCCTGGATCGCGATGGCGATCACCAGCGCGAGCAGGACGATCATCCCGGCGGAGATCCGCCGGCGCAGGCTGCCGAGCGGCTTCATTGCCCCTCCGCCAGGGTCATCCGTCCGTCCATCGCCAGGCCGATGTACACCTTCGGGTCGACCATGTCCCCGTTCTCGTCGAACTGGACCGGGCCCAGCGGACCCTCGAAGGCGGCCTCCCCCCGGCCGACCTCGGCGAGCCCGTCGCGCACCGCCTGGCGCGTGGTGCCGACCCGCTCGATCACCGACTTGAGGAGGTAGAGCGCGGTGTAGCTGTAGACCCCCGAGCCGTTGGGGGGCGGGAGGTCCGGATATCGCGCGCGCCAGGCCTCGAGGAAGCGCCGGTTGCCCGGGGTGGGGATCTCCGGGAGGTAGGACGAGGTGACGTAGGTGCCGTTCGCCACCGGCCCCAGGCGCTCGATCTGCTCCAGCCCGTCGCCGCCCAGGACCGGGAGGCTGAGCCCGCGCTCGCGGAGCCCGCGCAGGATCGCGCTCCCCTCCTCGAGGTACCCCGCGACCAGCACGAACTCCGCCCGCCCGTCCCGCGCGATGCGGTCCAGGTAGGGGTCCACCAGCGGCGCGCTCCCGAGGTACGGGTCGCTCTCGGTCACCAGCCCCTGGAGGTTGGCGTAGTCCCGCTCGAATACCTCGCGGATGCCCCGGCCGTAGTCGTCGTTGGAGAAGAGCACCGCCCCGCGCGCCAGGTTGAGCTGCGCCCGCGCCCACCGGGCCAGCGCGGCGCCATGGGCGAGGTCGCTGGGGCAGAGCCGGAAGATCCACGGCCCCGCGAAGGTGACCTCGGGGCTCGAGGCGGAGGGCGTGATCGCCGCGACCGGCCGCTCCGCCTGGTTGTAGACGCTGGAGGCGGCGAGCGTGGGGCCGGAGAAGCCGTGCCCGATGATGGCCACGACGTCCGACGCGGCGAGGGCACTGGCCACGACCACCGCGGAATCGGTGTCGCCGAAGTCGTCGTACTCGACCAGCTCGATCTGCCGGCCGCCGATCCCGCCGGCCGCGTTGATCTCCTCCGCCGCCAGGCGCGCGGCGTGGAGGATCGGCGCGCTCAGCGGATCGCCGAAGTTGGCGGCGACGCCGATCCGCACCGGTTGGCCCCGGCCGCACCCGCCGAGCGCGAGGGCCAGGACGCACGCGAGGCCGGCGGCCAGCCGGGGAGGCCGGGAGGAACCGATCACGAACCGCTCCACGAAAGAGGAAGCCCGCCCGGCCGCCCGCGCACGGGGGAGCGCGCGGCCCCGGACCGAGGCGGGGCAGGGCAGGGCAAGGTGGCGACTGGGTTCACGTTACGAACCCCGGGCGCGGGAGGCAACCCTCCGCATCCGCTCACCGGAGTGTGCGTCCCCACCGGTCGAGCGTCGGACCGTCCACCAGGCTCACCGACACCTCCGGGACTTCGGGACCTCCCCGCCAGACCAGCCGGAGCATCGTGCCGTCACGGACCCACTGGCGCATCCGCTGCGGGCCGCCGGCGCGGAGCGGCACGGCGCCGTAGGCCGCCTCCATCGCGCGCTCCCACCGGGCCCGCTCGCCTTCGGGGACCGTGCCCGTCACCAGGATGATGGCGGCCACCCCGTCGATCAGCACGGCCCGGAGCGAGAGCGGCGTGGGCGTGTCGTGGTAGAGCGTCCCGCGGCACTCCCGCACCCGCGCATCCCGCCGGGCCGTGTCGCAGGCGAGCGCATTCGCACCGTAGGCCGCCGCCTGCCGCTCGAGCTCGGCCCGCGGCGCCCCCGGCCGGAAGCCGAGGAACTGGAGTGCCGCAGGGGCCGGCTGCGCGCGCGCGGGCACCGCGCCGGCGACCAGTGCCGCCAGGGCCCAAGCGCGCCACCGCCCGGCGCGTGCGTGCCGGGCGGCCGGACGGCGGATCACGTCTCGAAGAGGGGGAGGCGGGCGGGGGGACGCCCGCGGGCGATCACGCCTTGCGGACGTTCGCGGCCTGCAGGCCCTTGGGGCCCTCCACGATCTCGAACTCCACGGCGTCACCCTCGGCGAGGGAACGGAAGCCGTCCATCACGATGGCGCTGTGATGCACGAAGACGTCCTTGCCGCCTTCCTGCGCGATGAAGCCGTAGCCCTTCGCGTCGTTGAACCACTTCACGGTACCCTTCGCCATCGTCGAACCTCTGCTGGAGATCCGGGCCTCTCGGCCCGCGCGAGCACCGGCGCCCATCGCCGGTAAAGAAAAAGGCCGATCGGGCGGAAACCCCGAGCGGCGTCGCTCAAGCGTCGCGAATGTCAGGGATGGTGCAGCCTGCCGGACGACATGTGACCTAAGCTCAAAGCCGGCACGGGTTTTGTCAATAAGCCCCGGCCCGGAGTCCC
>JAICEH010000020.1 GCA_025924275.1 Gemmatimonadales bacterium
GGTTCCTCACCGCGGAGGCGCGGAGAACCGCGGAGGGGGTCGAGTATATAAACGATTGTCATATAATATCTTACAAGAGAGTCACTTCCTGGACTACCCCACTTGATGGCCGCTCCGCGGCCCTCCGCAAACCTCCGCGCCTCCGCGGTGAACGTCGGAACAGGGAAGGTGACCCAACCCCGCCGAGCGATTAGTTTTGCCCGCGCCATGCAGCCTGCCGCCGCGCCCGCCGCCGCCCGAATCGAGGAGCCCACCCTGCACGCCGACCGGACCTGGCTCGCCATCAACACCATCCGCACCCTGGCGATGGACGCCGTGGAGGAGGCCCAGTCGGGCCATCCCGGCACCCCGATGGCGCTGGCCCCCGCCGCCTGGCTCCTCTGGACCAAGTTCCTCCGCCACGACCCGGCCACCCCTGCGTGGCCCGACCGCGACCGGTTCGTGCTCTCCTGCGGCCACGCGTCGATGCTGGCCTACTCGCTGCTCCACCTGACCGGCTACGCCGTCTCGCTCGACGACCTGAAGGCGTTCCGGCAGTGGGGCTCGAACACCCCGGGCCATCCGGAGCGGGGCCATACCGACGGCATCGAGGTCACGACCGGCCCGCTGGGCCAGGGGATCGGCAACGCGGTCGGGATGGCCATCGCCGAGCGGATCCTGGCGGCCCGATTCAACCGGCCGGGGCACGACGTGGTGAACCACCGCACCTGGGCGCTGGTGAGCGACGGCGACCTGATGGAGGGCGTCGGCTCCGAGGCCGCGTCGCTCGCCGGCCACCTCGGCCTGGGCAGGCTCACCGCGATCTGGGACGACAACCGGATCACCATCGACGGTGCCACCGACCTCGCCTTCACCGAGGACGTGGCCGGGCGGTTCGAGGCCTACGGCTGGCGCGTGACGCGGGTGAACGACGGCAACGACCTCGGCGCGATCACCGGCGCGCTCGAGTGGGCGCGGGAGGACGACGGGCGCCCCGCGCTCATCGTGCTCAAGACCCGCATCGGCGACCCGGCCCCGACCAAGGGCGGCACCGCCAAGGCGCACGGCGCGCCGCTCGGCGCCGACGAGGTGAAGCGGACGAAGGCGATCCTCGGCTGGCCCGACGAGAAGTTCCACGTGGCGGCGGAGGCGATGGCCGATGGCCGGGCCGCGGCCGCCCGGGGCGCGGAGCTCCGGCAGGGATGGGAGGCCGGGCTCGCGGCGTACGAGGCGGCGTACCCTCGCGAAGCGGCCGAGTTCCGGCGGATGCAGTCCGGCGAGCTGCCCGCGGGGTGGGAGAAGTCACTCCCCACCTTTCCGGCGGAGAAGCCCCTCGCCACCCGGCAAGCGTCGCAGGCCGTGCTGCAGGCGCTGTGGAACGCGGTGCCGGAGCTGGTGGGCGGTTCCGCCGACCTGACCGAGAGCACCGGGGTGGACGTGAAGGGCGCCGAGCCGTTCACCGCCGCCGGCGCCGGCCGCACGTTCCACTGGGGCGTGCGCGAGCACGGGATGGCGGCGGCCTTGAACGGCATCGCGGCGCATGGCGGACTCCGGCCCTTCGGCAGCACCTTCCTCATCTTCTTCGACTACCTCAAGCCCTCGCTCCGGCTGGCCTCGCTCTCGCGCCACCCCACCATCTTCGTCGGCACGCACGACACCCTCCGCCGGGGGGAGGACGGCCCGACGCCCCCGCCGGTGGAGCAGCTCGCGATGCTGCGCGCGATTCCCGGGGTGGTGACGATCCGTCCGGCGGACGCCGCCGAGACCGCCGAGGCCTGGCGCGCGGCGCTCGGGCGCACCGAGGGCCCGACGGCCCTCGTGCTCTCCCGGCAGAAGCTGCCGGTGCTCGACCGCACGCGGTACGGCGCGGCCGAGGGGGTCCGGCGCGGCGGCTACGTGCTCCGGGAGCCGGAGGGCGGGCCGCAGGCCATCATCATCGCCACGGGGTCGGAAGTGCACCTCGCGCTCGAGGCGGCGGAGTCGCTGGCGAGCGAGGGGGTGCGGGCGCGGGTGGTGTCGCTCCCGTCCTGGGAGCTGTTCCAGGCCCAGCCGGAAGCGTATCGTGAGCAGGTGCTCCCGCGGGCGCTCCGGGCGCGGGTGTCGGTGGAGGCGGCGGCGAGCTTCGGCTGGTGCCGGTTCACCGGCGACCAGGGCGAGTCCGTGGCGCTGGACCGGTTCGGGGCCTCGGCGCCCGCCGACCGGCTCTTCCTCGAGTTGGGGTTCACGCCGGCGCGCGTCGCGGACGCGGTGCGCCGGGTGCTCGGGAGGTCCTGATGGCCATCAATCCGCTGGTGCGGCTGGGCGAGCTGGGGCAGAGCCCCTGGTACGACTTCATCACCCGGGATCTGGTCGCCTCGGGCGAGCTGGCGCGCCTGATCCGCGAGGACGGCCTCCGGGGCCTCACCTCCAACCCGACGATCTTCGAGAAGGCGGTGAAGTCGAGCGCCGACTACGACGACGACATCCGCCGGCTGGCGGACGCGGGCCGGACGCCGGCGGAGGTCTTCGAGGCCATCGCGGTGGACGACGTGCGCGCCGCGTGCGATGCCTTCCGCGCGGTGCACGAGGCGAGCGGCGGGGCGGATGGGCTGGTCTCGATCGAGGTGAACCCGGAGCTGGCCCACGACGCCGAGGGGACCGTCCTGGAGGCGGAGCGGCTGTGGCGCGCCATCGGGCGGCCCAACGTGATGATCAAGATCCCGGGCACCCTGCCGGGCCTCCGCGCGATCGAGCGGTGCGTGGCGGACGGCCTCAACGTGAATGTCACGCTGCTCTTCGAGGTGGCGCGGTACGAGGAAGTGATGGAGGCGTACCTCCGCGGCCTGGAGCGGCGCGTGGAGGGCGGGCACCCGGTGGACCACGTGGCCTCGGTGGCGAGCTTCTTCGTGAGCCGGGTGGACACGATGGTGGACGCCCAGCTCGCGCGGGACGGCGCGGCCGAGTCCCTGCTGCACACGGCGGCGATCGCCAACGCCGCCCTGGCCTACGCCGCGTTCCAGCGCACCTTCCGGGCGCCGCGGTGGCACCGGCTCGCGGCCCGGGGCGCCAAGGTGCAGCGGCCGCTCTGGGCCTCGACCAGCACCAAGGACCCCCGGCTCCCGGACACGTTCTACGTCGAGGGCCTGGTGGCGCCGGACACGGTGAACACCCTGCCCCCGGACACCTTCGCGGCCTACCGCGACCACGGGCGGCCCGAGGTCCGGATCGAGGACGCGATCGCCGACGCGCCGGCCCGGCTCCAGGCGCTGGCCGACGCGGGGGTGGACCTGGGGCACGTCACCCGGGCGCTCGAGGTGGACGGCGTGGCCAAGTTCGCGGCGTCGTACCGGGCGCTCCTCGCGGGGATCGAGAGCAAGACGACGGCGCTGGCGATGTAGGCCGGTTGCCCGCCCCCCGTTCGCGGGCTAACCTGCCGGATGCGCTGGTACCGGCAGCTCCACTGGCAGATCCTCCTCGGGCTCGTCCTCGGCGGGCTCTATGGCGTGGCCGCGGCCCGGCTCGGATGGGGCGGGTTCACCGCCGCCTGGGTGGCGCCGTTCGGCACCATCTTCCTGAACGCCCTCAAGCTCATCGCGGTGCCGCTGGTCCTCGCCTCGCTGATCACCGGCGTCGCGAGCCTGGGCGACCTCCGCACCCTGGGCCGGATCGGCGGCAAGACGGTCGGGCTCTACCTGGTCACCACCGCCATCGCGGTGACGATCGGGCTGGTGCTGGCCACCACGCTCAAGCCCGGACGCACCGTCCCGCCGGAGGTGCGGGCCGAGCTCGAAGCGGCCTACGCGTCGGATGCCACGGAGCGCGAGGCCGGCGCCCGGGAGGCGGTCGAGTCCCGGGGTCCGCTCCAGCTCCTGGTGGACATCGTGCCGGACAACGCCGTCGCGGCCACGGCCGACAACGGCCGGATGCTCCAGGTCGTGTTCCTGGCCCTCCTGCTCGGGGTGGGGCTGGTGCGCGTGCCGGCGGACACCGGGCGGCCGGTCCGGGAGTTCTTCGCCAGCCTGTCGGACGTGGTGATCCGCCTGGTGGAGCTGATCATGCGGGCGGCCCCGGTGGGGGTCTTCGCCCTCATCGCCGGGACGATCACGAGCATCGCGGGCGACGACCCCTCGCGGATCGCGCGGCTCCTCGGGGCGCTCGGCGCCTACATCGGCGTCGTGGTGGCGGGGCTGGCCCTGCACGCCGGCGTGGTCTACCCCGCGATCCTCCGCCTCCTCACCCCCATGCCGATCCGGCGCTTTGCCCGCGGCATCGCCCCGGCGCAGCTCTTCGCCTTCAGCTCGAGCTCGAGCGGCGCCACCCTCCCGGTGACGATGGAGTGCGTGCGCGACCAGCTGGGGGTGTCGGAGGAGGTGTCGAGCTTCGTCCTGCCGCTGGGGGCCACCATCAACATGGACGGGACGGCGCTCTACCAGGCGGTGGCGGCCACCTTCATCGCGCAGGCGCTGGGGATGGAGCTGACCTTCGCGCAGCAGGGGACCGTCGTGCTCACCGCGGTGCTGGCCTCGATCGGCACCGCCGCCGTGCCCGGCGTGGGCATCGTGATGCTGGTGATCATCCTGGAGGCCATCGGCGTCCCCGCCGCCGGCATCGCCCTGATCCTCGGCGTGGACCGGCCGCTCGACATGCTGCGGACGGCGGTGAACGTGACAGGGGACGCGACGGTGGCGACGGTGGTCGCTGCGAGCGAGGGGCAGCTGGACCTGGGGGAACGGGGAGCGGGGAGCGGGGAGCGGGCAGCGGGCCCCGTCCCCCCGCTTCCCGCATGACCCTCACCCCTCCGCCGCCGGATCCAGCGTGCGCGGGCCGCCCTCGCCGACCGGGTTGAACGCCAGCCCCTCGCTCTTGGTGATGTAGATCGAGGTGAGCAGGTCGCCGGTCACGTTGGGCACCGTGCGCGACATGTCGAGGATCCGGTCCACGCCCAGCACCAGCGCGATCCCCTCCCCCGGCACCCCCACCATCCCCAGCACCATCACCAGCAGCGGGATCGAACCGCTCGGCACCCCGGCCACACCGATCGACGTGATCACCGACATGATCACCACGATCACCTGCGTGCCGAGGCTCAGGTCCACGCCGAACACCTGGGCCAGGAAGAGCACCGTCATCCCCTCGAAGAGCGCGGTGCCGTTCATGTTCATCGTGGCGCCGAGGGGCAGGACGAACCCGGCCACTTCCTTCGGAACCCCGAACTGGTCGGTGGCGGTGCGGATCGTGGTGGGGAGGGTGGCGTTCGAGCTGGAGGTGCCGAACGCGGTGATCATCAGCGTCTCGATCCGGCGGAGGAACTCCCTGGGCCGGATGCCGGCGATCACCCGCGCGAGGGCGGTCAGGACGCCGAACTGGTGGATGGCGAGCCCGAGCAGCACGGTGACGACGTAGAGGGCGAGCGACCGGAGCACGTCGAAGCCGAACCGGGCGGTGACCCCGAAGATCAGGGCGAAGACGCCATACGGCGCCAGCTTCATCGCGAAGCCGATCATCAGCATCACCGCATCGCCGATCCCCTCCAGCCACTTCAGCACCGGACCCGAACGCTCCGAGGGCATCAGCGTGAGGGCGATGCCGAACACCAGGGCGAAGAAGATGAGGCCGAGCATGTCGCCGTTGGCGGCGGCCTCGACCGGGTTCCGCGGGACGATGCGGGTGAAGGTCTCGATGCCGAAGCTGGTCTGCTCCGCCTGGATGAGCCGCTCACCGGCCTGGCTCGAGTACTCGGCCATCAGCCGGTCCCGCACCTCGGGACTGATCTGGTCGCCGGGGCGGATGAGGTTCACCATCACCAGGCCGAGCACGACGGCGAGTGCCGTCGTGCCCAGGAAGAAGGTGAGGGTCTTGGTGCCGATCCGCCCGATGCGGCGGATGTCGCCCAGCGAGGCGACGCCGAGGCAGATCGAGGTGAACACCAGCGGCACCACCACCATGAACAGCATCCGGAGGAAGACCTGTCCCACCGTCTGGGCCACGTTGTCCGTGAACCAGGTGAGCCAGGGCGCCCCGCGGAACTGCAGGTTGCCGATGGTCCCGAGCAGGGCCCCGAGCAGCAGGCCGATGAAGATCCGGGTGTGCAGCGCCATCCGGCGCGGCGAGGCGGGAGTCGTCATCGGGACAAGTTCGGGGCCGGGCCGGCCCCGGCACAAGGGGCGAGGGTCACCCGGTGAAGAGCGAGGCGAGCTCGCCGGCCGGGAGCGGCCGCGGCCGGTCGAGCAGGCCGGACAGCGCGGCGGCCTGGCCCAGGAGCGCCGCTGGCGCGTGGCCCGCCGCGCGCAGGTCGCGGAGCCCGGTGTCGCGGTTCGCCTTGCTGAGCTTGGTGCCGCCGGGGTGGCGGATGAGCGGGTGGTGCAGGAAGCGCGGCGGCACCGGCCGATCGAGCATTCGCGCGAGCCGGAGCTGCCGGCCGGTGGAGGACAGGAGGTCCACGCCGCGGATGACGAGGTCCACGCCCTGGTCCCGGTCGTCCACCACCACGCAGTACTGGTAGGTCCAGTGGCCGCCGCGATCGCGGGCCAGGAGGTCGCCGCACTGGACCGCCGGATCCTGCTCCTCGCGCCCCAGGCGGAGGTCGTCGAACCGCTCGGCGCCGGGCTCGACGCGGATGCGCACCCCGAGCCCCGCCCCGAGGGGGAGACCGAGGGCACGACAGGTCCCCGGGTACGGGGTCTCGAGGTCGGGCGCGTCGCCGGCCAGCGCGGCAATCTCCCGGCGGGAACAGCGGCAGCCGAAGGCGAGTCCCAGGCTGCGGAGGCGGTCGAGACCGGCCCGGTAGGCGTCCTCCCGCGCCGACTGGGGCGCCACCACGTCATCGGGCTCGAGGCCCAGCCAGTCGAGGTCCTCGTGCACTCCGGCCACGTACTCCGGCCGGCAGCGCGTGCCGTCGTGATCCTCGATCCGGAGCAGCACCCGGCCGCCGACCGCCCGGGCGATCCCCCACACCCAGACGGCGTTCACCAGGTGGCCGAGGTGGAGCCAGCCCGTGGGCGCCGGCGCGAATCGCGTGACCGGGGCGGTTGGGAGCAGGGCCCGGACCCGGTGCAGCGCGTCCTGGCCTTGTGCACGCGGGTCGGAAGTCGGCATCGTTCCAAGGTAATGAGGCCGGCGCCGCTGCTACTCTACGATGGATCGTGCGCCTTCTGCTCCTGGTGGGCGCGGCAGATCCTGCGCCTGGACCGCCGCCGCCGGTTCCGCCTCGCGTCGCTCGAGTCCACGACCGGGCGCGAACTGCTGCGGGCCTCGGGCCTTCCGGAGGACTTCGGGGACTCGATCGTGTTGCGGAGCCCGGATGGGCGGACCTTCACCCGCTCCGGCGCGGCGCTCCGCGTCGCCCACGAACTCGGTTGGCCCTGGCGGGCGCTGGGGGTGCTGCGTGCGGTGCCGCGCCCGGTCCGCGACGCGGCCTACGACGCGATTGCCCGGCGGCGACGACGGATCCCCCCGCCGAGGCACGCGTGCCCGGTGCCGGGTGAGGGCGAGGGCGGCGACTAGCCGCGAGTCGCGAGGGGCGAGTCCTTCCCGCTCCCTTCGTGGAGGACCTCGGCCAGGACCTCGCGGTCCACGTTGCCGCCGGTGTGGATCAGGCCCACCTTCCGGCCCCGCATCCGCTCCCCTTCCTGCAGCAGTGCCGCGAGGCCCGCGGCCGACGCGCCCTCCGCCACGTTGTGGGTGTCGGTGAAGCAGGCCCGCATCGCGGCACGGATCTCCGCCTCCGACACCGTCACGAACCGGTCGACGCCGTGGAAGATCACGGCGAGCGCCTCCGGGTCGGGCACCCGGCAGGCGAGGCCATCGGCGATGGTGCGCGCCGTCGGCGTGGTGATGCGCCGGCGCTCCCTGAAGGAGAGGGCGTAGGCCGGGGCGTTCTCCGCGACGACGCCCACCACCCGGGTCGAGAGCCCGAGCGCGTTCCGCACTGCGATCACGCCGCAGATGCCGGAGCCCATCCCCACCGGCACGTACACGGTGTCGAGGTCGGGCACGGTCCGCAGGAACTCGAGCGCGTAGGTGGCCTGCCCGCGCACCAGCAATGGGTGGAAGGACTGGACGAAGTGGAGTCCCTGCGCGATGGCCTCGTCCTGCGCCCACTCGAGGGCGGCCTGGAAGTCCTCCCCTTCCTCCACCAGCTCGCCGCCCAGCGCCCGCATCGCCGCGTTCTTCTCCCGGGCATTGCCCCGCGGGACCACCAGGATGGCCCGGACACCGAGCCGTCGCGCCGCGAAGGCCACGGCCTGCCCGTGGTTTCCGCGGGTGGCGGCGATCACGCCCGGGAGCTGGGGCACCTGGCGCTTGAGCTCCGTCAGGTAGACCAACCCGCCCCGCACCTTGAAGGCCCCGATGGGAGTGTGGTTCTCGTGCTTGACCCAGACCTCGGCGCCGGTCCGCTCCGCCAGGAGCGGCCAGGCGATGTGGGGGGTCGGCGGCATCGTCCGGTGGACGACCTCGGCCGCTGCCTCGATCTCGGGGAGGGTGATCATCGGCGGAAAGATAGGGCCGCTCCCCGGTATCTTCCCCGGATGACTTTCCGGACCCGGCTCTTCCTGGCCCTGGGCCTGGCCACCGCCCTGCCGGTGCTGGCCCTGGGCCTCGTCGTCCGGCGCACCCTCGCCACCCGCGCCGTGGCCGACGCCCAGCGGGGTGCGGCCGAGGCGGAGGAAGCGCTCACGGTGGCGCTCGAGGGCGGGCGGCTCCGGGTCGCCACGACCCTGGGCGGCCTGGCGCGCCGGCTCGCGGTGGATGGGCGCATGCCGATGGCCGCCCTGGGCCGGCCCGACGCGCTCGACTGGCTCGGCGGCGTGGTGGCCGAGTCGGCGCGGCTGGACGGCCTCGACCTGCTGCTGGTCGAGGACCCGGCGGGCCGGACGATCGCCACGACCGGCCCCTCGGACTCGACCGGGGTCGGTGCCCGGGTGCTGGGCGACGTCCCCCCCGTCCTGCTCCGGGCGGGAGCGGGGCGACTGCTGGTGGCCGCCGCCGAGCCGTTCACGGTCGCCGGCCGGCAGTTCCTGCTGCTGGGCGGAAGGCAGATCGATCCGGAGGCCCCTGCCGGACAGCTTCCGGAGGGGGTGACGGCGACGCTGGACGGCAGGGTGCCCGCCGGATGGCGGACGGTGACCGAGGTCGCCGTGCGGCTCCACGAGCTCGGCGACATTCCGGCGGGAATGCCCGGCAGCCCGGCGGCGCGCGTGGTGATCGCACAGGATCCGGCGCCGTACGCGGCGGCCCGCCGGAGCTTCGACCTCAAGGTCGGACTGGCGCTCGCACTGGCGCTGCCCCTGGCACTGGCGGTGGCCGGCCTGCTGGCGGGATCCCTCGCGCGGCCGCTCGCGGACCTCGCACGGGAGGCGGAGTCGGTGGACCTCGGACGGGACGGGGCGATCTTCGACACCGGGCGGAGCGACGAGGTGGGAACGCTCGCCGCGGCGCTCGACCGGATGAATGCCCGGCTCGCCGCGAGTGCCGCCCGGCTCCAGGCGGCCGAGCGTGCCGCCGCCACCGGTGACCTCGCCCGGCAGGTGAATCACGACCTCAAGAACGGGCTGGTGCCGATCCGCCACGTGCTGCGGCACCTCAAGAGCGTGGCGCAGGAGCAACCGGAGCGGCTCCCCCAGGTCTTCCTCGAGCGCGAGCCCTCGCTGGGGGACAGCCTCGCCTACCTCGAGACGCTGGCGCGGAACTACGGCGCGCGCCGGGCGCCGACCGGGCGGGCCGACCTGAACGCCGCCGCCCGGGCGGTCGCTGCGGAGCACGCCGGCCGGCCGGTCCGGCTCGAGCTGGCCGAGCCCGCGCCGCTGGCCCGCGCCGACGAGGTGGCCCTGCGCCGGATCCTCGGGAACCTGGTGGCGAATGCCCTCGACGCGCTGGAGGAGACGCCCCGCGAGCGCGAGGGCGTCACGATCTCGACGGCCCCGGCGGGCGACACGGTGCACTGCGCCGTGGAGGACCGGGGTCGCGGGATGAGCCGGGACGAGCTGGCCCGGGCATTCGACGCCCCCTTCACCACCAAGCCGGGTGGTTCCGGCACCGGCCTCGGGGTGGTGCGCCGCCTGGTGGAGGAGCTCGGCGGGTCGGTGCGGGTGGAGACCGCCCCCGGCCGGGGCACCCGGGTCGAGCTCACGCTGCCCGTGGCCGGCGACGCGGAGGCCCCGGCGTGACGCGCGTCCTCCTGGTCGACGACCTGCCCCACGTGGCGGAGCAGTACGCCTACGACCTCCGCCGCCTGGGCTACGAGACGCTCGTGGCCGCCGGTGGCGAGGCCGCGGTCGCGGCCCTGGGGTGCGAGGGCATCGACGCGATGGTGCTCGACCTCGAGATGCCGGAGATGGACGGCTTCGCGGTGCTCGCCGAGCTGGCGCGCCGCGGTATCGAGCTGCCGGTGATCGTCTACACCGGCACCGGCAATTACGAGCGCTGCGTCCAGGCGGTGCGGCTGGGGGCCGCCGGCTTCGTGGACAAGGCCGAGCCGGTCGAGCGCGTGGCGCGGGAGATCGAGGGCGCGCTGGAGCGCCACCGGCTCCGCCGCGAGGTGGTCGCGCTCCAGGCGCGGCTGGGGGAATCCTCGCTCGCCGGGCGGAGCCCGGCCCTGGAGTCGCTCCGCGGCCTGATCGCCAGGCTCGCGGCCATCCCGAGCCCGGTGCTGATCCTGGGCGAGAGCGGGTCGGGCAAGGAGCTGGTGGCGCGCGACCTCCACCGGCTCGGCACCCGCGCCGCCGAGCCGTTCGTGCCGATCAACGCCGCCGCCCTCCCCGAGCCGCTCATCGAGAGCGAGCTCTTCGGGCACGAGAAGGGCGCCTTCACCGGGGCGGTGGCGGCGCGCGCCGGCGCGTTCGAGGCCGCGGGCCGCGGCACGGTCTTCCTCGACGAGGTGGGCGACCTCGCCCCCGCGGCGCAGGCGAAGCTCCTCCGCGTGCTCGAGGCCCGGGAGGTAACCCGACTGGGTGCGACCGCGGTGCGCCGGATCGAGGCCCGCGTCCTGGCCGCCACCCACCGGGAGCTCGACCGGGAGGTGCAGGAGGGCCGGTTCCGCGAGGACCTGCTCTACCGTCTCAACGTGCACCTGATCCGGGTGCCGCCGCTCCGGGAGCGGCGGGAGGACATCCCGTTGCTGGCCCGCCGCTTCCTGGAGGAGACCTGCAACCGGTTCGGCCTGCTCCCCCGGCGGCTCAGCGACGAGACCGCGGCGGCGCTCGCCGCACACGAGTGGCGGCGGAACAACGTGCGCGAACTCCGGAACGCCATCGAGCGCGCGGTCGTGGCCGCCGACGGGGAGGTGATCCGCGTCGAGCACCTCCCGCCGGAAGTGCGGGGCGGGCGCGCGGAGGGCGGGACGCCGCAGGGCTATCGCGAGCTCAAGCTCGAGGCGGAGCGGCGCATCGTGCTCGAGGCCCTGGAGCGGCACGGGTGGCAGGTGACCCGCACCGCGGAGGCGCTCGGGCTCGCGGACCACGCGAGCCTGCTCAAGATCCTCCGGCGGCTGGGGATCAGACGGGGCTAGGCGTGTCCCCGGGGACACGCGGGCGACGGGCCCTCGTGGACCGGCGGACACGAGGCCGTCGCGAATCGGGAGTCGTGGGCCGTCGGAACCCCTTGTCCCACATGATGTTGTGCGTGCGCTGCCCGGCCCCGGCCGGCCGGCGTTCCGCTTGCCCTGCTCCGGGTCGCACCGCGCCGGTTCGGCGCCCACCCGGAGGAGGAAACCATGTCGCACCCGATTCGTACCATCGCGATCGCCCTCGCGCTGCCACTCGCCGCGGCCTGCGGCGGGTCGGAGCCGGCCACCCCGGCCGCGGAACCGACCGCCAGCGTCCGTCCCGCATCCACCACCATCGGCGGCTCGCCGGGCGGTCCGGTGACCGCGATCGCCGTGGCCGAGCCGGTGCCGGCCACGTTCGAGGATGCGGAGCTCGCGCTCCGCGCCGGCCGCTACGGCGAGGCAGCGCGCGGGTTCGACGCGTACACCGCGCGGAAGCCGGAGAACGTCTGGGGCTGGTACATGCTGGGCCTCGCCCAGTGGAAGTCGGGCGATGCCGAGGGGGCGGTCCTCGCCTTCGACAGCGCCCTGGCGCGCGACCCGGAGCACCTCAAGTCGCTGTACAACTCGGGCCGGGCGCTGCTCGACGCCGGCCGCGCGCGCGAGGCGCTGGACCGGTTCGAGGCGGCCGTCGCAGTCGACTCCGCCGCCGCCGAAGGGTGGCGGCTGCTGGGGCGCGGCTTCCAGGAGATCGGCGACCTGGAGGCGGCGGTGAGCTCGTACCGTCAGGCCCTGATGCTGGATGAGCACGACGCCTGGGCCCTCAACAACCTCGGCGTGCTCCACCTCGAAGAGGGCATGGCCAGGGACGCGATCGGGCCGCTGGCCCGTGCGGTCGAGGTCCGGCCGAGCTCGCCGATCTTCCGGAACAACCTGGGGAATGCCCTGGAGCGCGCCGGGTACCCCGCGGCCGCCAAGGCCGCCTACGGCACCGCCCTCGAGGCCGACTCGAGCTACGCCAAGGCCCGGGTGAACCTCGAGCGGGTCGGCGCCCTGGTCCCGGAGGGGACGACGCCCGAGGTCGACGTGGCCCACCTGGCGGAGGAGTTCAGGTTCCTCATCCGGGTGTGGCGGGATGGGCAGTAGAGGGGAGCGGGGAGCGGGGAGCGGGCCCGGCCCTTCCGCTCCCCGCTCCGCGCTTACCGGTCGCCGGACGCGCACCGTAGATTGCCCCTTCCACACGACGGGAGGTGGCGATGCCGCGGACGTGGATGCTGGCGATGACCCTGGCGGCGGCCGCGGGGGTCCGACCCGCCGCCGCCCAGGCGGTGGCGCGCGAAGGCGACCGCCTCGCGTGGCTGGCCGGGTGCTGGCAGGCGGCGTCGCCCCGGCGGACACTGCAGGAGTGGTGGATGCCGCCGGCCGGTGGCACGCTCCAGGGGATGAGCCGGGCGATCCGCGGGGACTCGGTGATGAGCTGGGAGTTCGTCCGCATCGAGCCGGTGAACGGCCGGCTCAGCTACGTCGCGGAACCGTCGGGCCAGCGGCCGGCGACCTTCCCGGCGACGTTCGTGAGCGACACGCTCGCGGTCTTCGCCGACCCCACACACGACTTCCCGCAGCGGATCATCTACCACCGCCGCCCCGATTCGCTCCTCGCCCGCATCGAGGGGCGGGTGCAGGGAGAGGAGCGCTTCGTGGAGTTCCCCTTCGCGCGGGCGGCCTGCCCGCCCTGACGCGGCTGGACGGACGGCCAGCGGGGCGGGTGACGGGGCTCACTGCCCGTGCCTAGGCGGGCGGGGCATCCTCGAGGCAGGCACCCGAGGAGGAGGAACCCATGCTCCGCTACGCCCTCGCGTTCTTCATCCTGGCCCTCGTGGCCGCCTTCTTCGGCTTCGGCGGGATCGCGTCCGCGTCGGCCGGCATCGCCAAGATCCTGTTCTTCGTGTTCCTGATCGTGTTCGCCGTGACCGCGGTGATGGGCGTGACGGCGGGGAGGCGGGTCCCGTGAGGCGCCCGCCCGGAGGGGAGGTCCTGATCCCGCAGGCCAAGCGGCTGGTCCGGCGCCGTCCGCGGCCGGAGCCGGTGTCCGAGGTGGCGGAGGGCATCGTCCGGGAACTCAGGCCGCTGGCCGACCATGTGCCGCCCCCGGTCCTCGGGGCGGCGGTCCGCCGGCACATGGAGGAAATGTCACGCCTCATCTGGTGGCTCCGGGAGTGACGGCGGGCGGATGCGGTGGGGCCGCCACGGGCCGCCCCGCCGTCCCCCCACGCCGTGGTAACCCTGGGCGGGGCGGGCGCGTAGTTTGGGAGTGACTCTTTCCGCATGGAGCCCCCCTATGTCGTCCCGTCCCCGTCCTCTCCTGGCGGCCGCGGTGCTGCTCGTCGCCGGCCCGCTGCCGCTCCCGGCGCAGCAGCCCCCGCCCGATTCCCTCGCCATCCGCGAGTGGCAGGTGCCGTGGGAGCGCTCCCGACCGCGCGATCCCTCGGTGGCGCCTGATGGGCGGGTCTGGTTCGTCGGCCAGGAGGGGAACTACGTCGCCATCTTCGACCCGCGCACCGACGCGTTCGAGCGGATCGAGATCGACGAGGGGACCTACCCGCACACCATCGTGGTGGACGCCCGCGGCGATGCCTGGTATGCCGGCAACCGCAACGCGCTGATCGGCCGCATCGATGGCCGCACCCACCAGGTCACCCGCTTCCCCATGCCCGATGCCGCGTCGCGCGACCCGCACACCATCGCGTTCGGGCCCGACGGCAGCGTCTGGTTCACGATGCAGCAGAGCGACCGGGTGGGGCGGCTCGACCCCGCCACCGGCCAGGTACGGGTGGTGGCGATGCCGGTGGCACGATCGCGGCCGTACGGGATCGTGACGGCGACGGACGGGCGGCCCTGGTTCGTCCTCTTCGGCACCAACCTGTTGGGGACCATCGACCCCGGGACGATGGAGCTGAAGACGTACCCGATGCCCGATGCCGGGGCACGGGCGCGCCGCCTGGCGCTCACCTCGGACGGCGGCGTGTGGTACGGGGACTACGCCCGCGGCTTCCTCGCGCGGCTCGACCCGAAGTCCGGCGCCGTGGAGGAATGGCCGCTGCCGTCGGGGGCCAGGAGCCTGCCGTACGCGATGGCGGTGGACGACCGCGACCGGCTCTGGCTGGTGGAGACTGGCCCGCAGCCCAACCGGTTCGTCGGCTTCGACTCGAAGGCCCGGCGCTGGATCGGGAACGCCCCGGTGCCGAGCGGCGCGGGCGCGGTCCGGCACATGGAATACGACCGCCGGACCGGGCGCATCTGGTTCGGCACCGACGCGAACACGCTGGGATACGCGCAGGTGCGGCCGGGGAGCGAGGGGCGGCCGACCTCGTGAGTCGCGAGGCCCCGGGTGCGGGTCGCGAGCCATCCCGGGGCCCGGGCGGGGCGGTGCCGCTGGCGGAGAAGCTCGCGACCTTCTCGGAGCACTGGCAGCCGCGGGTGGTGGCCCAGTTCAACGGCCACGACGTGATGGTGGCCAAGGTGCAGGGCGAGTTCGTGTGGCACCGGCACGACGAGACCGACGACTTCTTCCTGGTGCTCGCGGGCCGGCTGGCGATCGAGCTGCGGGACCGGACGGTCGAGCTGGGCCCGGGCGACCTGTTCGTGGTGCCGCGGGGCGTCGAGCACCGGCCGGTGGCGCGCGAGGAGGTCCACCTCCTCCTCATCGAGGCCGGCGGCACGCCCAACACCGGCGACGCGGCCACGGCGGCGCCCCGCCGGGTGATCTAGCGGCCCGGGCGCCGGCTCACCCCCGCGGGCCCAGGTAGCGCTCCCGGATCAGCGCGAGGTGGTGCCGCTCGTGGCCGGCGATGTGCCAGGCGAGCGCGCGGACGGTCGCCCGGTTGCCGTCCGCCGTGCCGGCCCGGTCGAACCCCTCCTCCGGCAGGTGCGCGAAGAGCGCCAGGGTGGCTGCGCGCACCGCCCGATACTCCTCGAGAATGCTCCCCACGGACCGCGCATCCGCCCCGGAGAGCGGTACGTACGCCCTCTCGTCGAAGCCCGGGAGCGGCGTCGCGTCGCCCCGCGCGAAGCGGAGTGCGCGATAGGCGTAGATCCGCTCGTCGTCCACCACGTGCAGCAGCACCTCCTTGACGCTCCACTTCCCCGGCGCGTACCGCCGGAGCAGCTGTTCCTCGGTCAGTCCCCGTGCAAGCCCCTCGGCCTGGAGCAGGCCCTCCTCGAGGTGCGCCAGGAC
>JAICEH010000021.1 GCA_025924275.1 Gemmatimonadales bacterium
AGGCGGAGCGCCACCGTCTGCACCCGGCCCGCGGAGAGGCCGGTCTTGATCGTCTTCCAGAGGATCGGGCTCGCCTTGTAGCCCACCAGGCGGTCGAGGATCCGGCGGGCCTGCTGCGCGTCCACCTTCTTCGTGTCGATCGCACCAGGGTGCGCCATCGCCTCCTTCACCGCGTCCGCCGTGATCTCGTGGAAGAGCACGCGGTGGGTCGGCACCGTCGCCTCGATCTGGTCGGCGACGTGCCAGGCGATGGCCTCGCCCTCGCGGTCGGGGTCGGTGGCGATGTAGATGGCACTCGCGCCCCGCGCCGCCCGCTTGATCTCGCCCAGCGTCTTGGTCTTGCCCTTGATGGTGACGTAGGTGGGCTGGAACCCGGCGTCCACGTCCACGCCGAGCACCCGGGTGGGGAGGTCGCGGATGTGGCCCACCGTGGCGCGCACGTCGTAGCCGCGGCCCAGGTAGCGGCCGATGGACTTGGCCTTGGTGGGCGACTCGACGATGACCAGCGCGGCGCCGTTGGAGGACGGGCCTTCGGCCGACGGGGCGACGGAGCGACGGAGGGTCTTCTTCCGGGTCGACTTCGCCGTCCTGGTCGTCTTGGCCGCCTTGGCGGACGCACCGGCGCCGCGGCGCGCCGAGGCACGGGGCTTCCCCGCCGCCTCAGCTGCCTGAGCCGTCTCGGCCGTCTCAGCCGCCCCAGCCGTCTTGCTCTTCCTCTCCGTCATTCATCTCCTTGCCCGCCATCCCGCCATCCGGCGAGGCGCCGAAGAAAACCCCCCGCGCGCCCCGCTGGCAAGCACCGACACTGTAAGCGATTGTGCCATAACAACCTACCGGCGAGCCCCGCCTTCATCCCGTCTTCCCGTCTTCCCGTCTTCCCGTCTTCCTACCACCCCGCCAGCAGCCGGGCCAGTCGCACGATCTCGTCCGCGGTCTCGGTGGGGAGGCCCTTGTCGTTCGGGATGGTCTGGTCGGCCCGCTGGTAGAACGCCTCCCGGTTCCCGAGCAGCTGGCGCATCCGGCCCACCGGGTCCTCGGAGAGGAGCATCGGGCGGTCGTGGTCCGCGGGGAGCCGGGCCGCCGCGGTGCTGGGGAGGACCTTGAGATAGATGACGAGCGCCCGGCCGCGGGCCGACTCGAGGTGGCCGGGCTGGGCCGCCCAGCCGCCGCCTGGCACCAGGATGCCCGGCGGGCCTCCCAGCGCCTCCTCCACCGCCTCGTGCTCCAGCTGGCGGAAGCGGCCCTCGCCGAACTCGGCGAAGATCCGCGCCACCGGCATCTGCATCCGGCGGACGATGAGCGTGTCGGGATCGGTGAAGGGCGCGCCCAGGCGCTCGGCGGCGAGCCGCCCGGCGGTGCTCTTCCCCGCGCCCGGGAGTCCGATGAGGACGACGTGCCTAGGCATGGTCGGGCTATCGGACGGTCGGACGGTCGGGCTGTCGGGCCGCGAGCGCCGCGAGGTATCCCGCGAGGTTCCGCTTCATCTCCTCCAGCGAGTCCCCGCCGCACTTCTCCAGCAGCGCGTCGGCCAGCACCAGGGCGGTCATCGCCTCGGCGATGACGCCCATCGCCGGCACCGCCGTCACGTCGCTCCGCTCGCTCTGCGCCTGGGCCGCCTCGCCGGTGTCGAGGTGCACGGTCGGGAGCGGCTGCATCAGGGTGGCGATCGGCTTCATCGCCACCCGGAGCACCAGCGGTTCGCCGTTGGTCATCCCCGCCTCGAGGCCGCCGGCGCGGTTGGCGGCGCGGCGGTAGCCGCCGCGCGTGGCGTCGCCCGCGCCGCCGGGGAGGATCGGGTCGTGGACCGCGGAGCCGGGCCGGGCCGCCGCCTCGAAGCCGAGGCCCACCGCCACGCCCTTGACCGCGGGGATGCTCATCAGGGCCGCCGCGAGCCGGCCGTCGAGCTTCCGGTCCCAGCTCACGTGGCTGCCGAGGCCCACCGGGAGGCCGCGTGCCACCACCTCGACCTCGCCGCCCAGGGTGTCACCGGCGGCCTTGGCCGCATCGATGCGCGCCATCATCTCCGCCTCCGCGGCGCGGTCGAGCACCCGGACCGGCGAGGCATCGGCCGCGGCGTTGAGCGGCGCCGGCCACTCGGCCGGCTCGGCGGCGCGCACGCCACCCAGGGCCACCACGTGGCTCCCGATCTCGACCCCCACCTCCTCGAGGAGCCGGCGGGCCACGGCGCCGGCCGCCACCCGCGCCGCCGTCTCCCGGGCGCTGGCCCGCTCCAGCACGTCGCGGGCGTCCTGCCGCCCGTACTTGAGCACCCCGGCCAGGTCGGCGTGGCCCGGCCGCGGGCGCGCCACCCGGCGGCGGCGCGGCTCACCGGGCACGCCCTCCGGGGCCATCACGTCCTCCCAGTTGGCCCAGTCGAGGTTCCGGATCAGCATCGCCACCGGGGAGCCCAGCGTCTCGCCGGCGCGCACGCCGGCCAGCCACTCGATCCGGTCCTGCTCGATCTTCATCCGGGCGCCCCGCCCGTAGCCCTGCATCCGGCGGGCGAGCTCGCGGTCCACCGCCTCGGCCCCCAGCGGCAGGCCGGCCGGCAGCCCCTCCACCACGGCCACGAGGCCGCGGCCGTGGGACTCGCCGGCGGTGGTGAAGGTCAGTCGACCCACTCGTCCTCCTTTCACTTCCCCGGCGGCTGAACTGGGCGGCTGAACACGGCGGCTGAACTGGGCGGCTGGACCCGGCGGCTGAACTGGGCGGCTGAACCCGGCGGCTGAACACGGCGGCTGAACTGGGCGGCTGGACCCGGCGGCTAGGACGGCCGAGCCGTCCTCTCCAGCCGTCCCTCCCAGCCGTCCTTCACAGCCGTCCCCCACAGCCGTCCCCCACAGCCGTCCCCCAAACGCCAGAGCCCGGCACGCTGGCCGGGCTCACCCGAGAGGCGGACCGCTCGAGGCGGCCCGGGTCACGGCAGGCGGGTCAAGGCGCGGCGGCGGCCACTTCCTCGTCGTCGAGGATCCGGGGAGTGACCAGGATGATCAGGTCCTTCCGGTTCTCGGTGTTGGTGGTGAAGCTGAACAGGCCGCCCACGATCGGCAAGCCGCTGAGGAGCGGGATGCCCGACCGGGCCCGGGTGACGCTGGTGACCGTGAGGCCGCCGATCACCGCGGTCTGGCCGTCGTTCACCAGCAGCTGGTTGGAGGCGCGCTGGGTCTGGATGTTGAAGCCCAGGTCGGCCGCGGCCAGCGTCTGGACCGCCGAGCGCTCGGTCTCGATCTCCATCAGGACCTGGCCGTTGTTGGTGACGCGGGGCGTCACCGTCAGCCGGATGCCGGTCTCCTTGAACTGCACCGTGGCGCGCGGGGCGCCCCCGGTGCCGACTGAGGAGTAGTCCACGATGCGGACCGGCGTCTCCTCACCCACGAGGATGTCGGCCTTCCGGTTGTCCAGCGTGGTGATCAGGGGTTCGGCCTGGATGTCCGCCAGGTCGATCCGCTGCAGCGCGCTCAGGAACGTGGTGAGCGAGAACCCGCCCAGCGCCGTGGACCAGACCAGGTCCAGCGCCGAGCCGTTGATCTCGGAGTTGGCGTTGGCGATGGCCGAGACCGCGTTGCCGCCCAGGTCGATCACGTTGACGTTGGGCTCGAAGGTCTCGCCCGGCTCGCCGTTCGGGTCCTGCCGCTGCACCAGCTGGTTGAAGAACTGGTTGTCGTCGCCCAGGTCGTACTGGAAGCCGAGCGCCATCAGGTCGGTCCGGTCGACGAAGATGATCTTCGCCTGGATCGACACCTGCGGCGTCCGGACGTCGAGCCGGCGCACGAAGTCCGACACCCGGTCGAGCCGGCTGCGGGTCTCGGTGATGATGAGCGAGTTGGAGGCGGTGTCCGGCACCACGCTGCCGCGCCCCTTGGTCAGGATGCCCTCGGTGCTCTTCGCCACCTCGGCGGCCTTGGCGTAGTTGAGCCGCACCAGCTGGGTGGAGAGGGGCTCGAGCGAGTCCAGCGCCGACAGCGCCTGGGGCGAGTCCACCCGGATGATCCCGCCGGGCATCTCCTGGGCCGAGAGCCCCTGGGCCGCGAGCACGGCGCCGAGCGCCGCCGGCCAGGGCTGGTCCTTGATCTCGGCCGAGACCGTCCCGGTGATGTCCTTGCCCAGGATGATGCTGCGGCCGCTGAAGGCGGCGAAGCCCGCCACCACGTCGGCGATCTCCGCGTTGTCCCAGGTGGCCGTCATCCGCGGCTGCGGGTCCTGGCTGGCCGTGCGGAGCGCCACGGCGCCGGCCGGGGTCACCTCGCGCGAGCGCGGCGCGGCGCTGGCGTCGGGCCGCTCGGCGGCGAGGGCCGCCGGCGCGGTGGACGACCAGGCCAGGAAGGCGCGGTCGGCGCCGAAGGACACCCGCACCGCGGCATCCCCCCGCTCCACCGAGTATTCCCGGACCGCGTCGAGCTCCAGCACCACCCGGACCACGCCGGGCGCGTACTGGGCGTAGCGGACGTTCACGATGCCCGCGCGGTTCATCCCGTCGTACGCGGCGCGCATCGCCGGGGAGAGCCGGGCGCCGGTCAGGTCGAGCACCAGGCGGGCGGGATTGGCGAGGGTGAAGTCGCGGACCGAGACCGCGCCGCTCACGTCGATGACGAGATCGGCACGGCCGGGGGCCGAGACCACGCTCACCGCGGTCACCTCGGCGTCGGGCGGCGTGGCCGCGGCGACGGAGGGCGCGGCCAGCAACAGCGCCGCGAGGGCGAACCGGTGGAAACGGATCATTGGAACTCAACCTCCCGCTTGGGCAGGGACAGGGTCTCCTGCCGCTCGTAGCCGAAATCCTCGATGCTGAAGAGCACGTCGCGTTCGCGTACCGACACCACGCCCAGCCGGCCGGCCCGGTCGCCGGCGCGCATGCTGTACCGCCTGCCGCTCACCCGGTCCCGGAGGACCGCCACGCTCCGCGCCGGGCGCGCGCCGTCATAGTAGATCCCGAGCAGCTGCAGGTCGGCGAACTCCGGGCCGATCTGCTCCGCGTCGAGCAGCGAGAGGAACGGGTCCCGCCCGCCGCCGCCGTAGGCGAAGGTCTCGCGCCGCACCCGGTCGCTGGCCAGGCCCGCGGTGTCGAGCGGCACGGCCTGGGCCGCGGCCGCCCGGGCCCGGCGCACGCTGTCCCGCACCGCCTGCACGTTCACCGCCGCGGCGGTGTCCGCCGCTGCCGCCGCGCCCTCCTCCCCGCCGCCGCACGCGGCGGCCCCGAGGAGGAGCGAGAGGCCGAGGAGGTGGCTGCGCATCACTGGGCCGCTCCCGTCGTGTCCGACTTCACGTAGGTCCGCACCTGGAACTGCGCCTGGAGCATCGCCCCCGTCGTGTCGCCCAGCGCCCTGGCCTTCTGCGCCTCGGCGGGGCCCACCCGCACGTCCACCGGCACGATGATCCGCGGCAGGCTCGCCACGTCCGCCATGAATTGCCCGATCTGGTCGTACCGGCCGATCACCGCCATCCCGTACCTCTGGGTGGCGAACGGCGCCGGGCCGGCCTCCTGCGGCAGCGGCGACACCTGCGACAGCGTCACCCCGCGGATCCGCGCCCGCGTCGTGATGGCATCGAGCAGGTTCGGCACCTCGCTCCGCTCCGGCACCAGCCGGCGGAGCAGGAGCAGGCTCGCGCGGTAGGTCTCGACCCGCTGGCGGAGGTCCTCCGCCGTCCCGCGGGCCAGCTCCTGCTTGGCGCTGTCGATCTGCGCCTCGAAGATGGCGATCGTGTCCTTCACCGCCTGGACCCGCGCCCGGCGGGCCTGCAGCCCCTGGAGGCCGACCATCTCGATGCCGGCGCCGGTGTAGAACGCGTAGACCGCGAGCACGGCCAGGAGCGCGATGAGGATCGGGGTCGACCGGGAGTTGGCGGCCATCGCTACCTCACCGACTCGCTGAGGGGGACGGTCCGGATGTAGGCCGAATCCGCCCGTTCGAAGGTCGCCCGGATCCCGAACGCCGTCACCGCGCGCTCCTTCTCCACCACGGTCTCGGCGGAGAGGGCGGTGACCCCGGTGAGCCAGGGCGAGGCCTCCAGCTCCCGGAGGAAGCGGGTGTAGGCCTGGATGTCCACGGTGCGGCCCTCGATCAGCACCTCGGTGCGCCGGGGCGGGGTGACGCCGCCCGCCGTGTCCGCCGGGGTGATGGGCCGCGCCTGCGCCTGCACGTTGGTGAGCCAGGTGTAGGCCGGGAGCGCGCGGGCCACCTCGTCGAGGATGTGGGCCCAGACGTAGCGCTCGCCGTCCACCTGCCGGATGGTGCTGATCTGCGAGAGCACCGAGTCCCGGATCAGTTCCTCGCGCCGCTTGGCGGCGACGAAGTTCCGGAACCGCTCGTGCTCCGCGCGGGTCTCCTCCAGCTGCGGCTCGAGCTTGCCGAGCTGCGCCTGGCCCAGGAGCCACGAGCCGCCCAGGAAGAGCAGGGCCAGCGCCCAGGCCCCGCCCGCCAGCAGCATCATCGGGTCCTGGACCCGGGTCCCGAGCGCCTTGAACCGCTCGCCCAGCCCGGCCAGCGGGTTGCCGGCGGCGCGCTTGCGCTTGAGGCCGGGACGCAGGTTGATCTCGATCATGGGCGTTCCGTGACCCGGGGTCAGGCGGCCTGCCGCAGCGCGAGGCCGATCGGCAGCATGAGGAGCGGGGCGAGGTCGTCGGGGTTGTACAGGTCCCAGACGCCCTCGGCCACCTGGAGGCGCTCGAGGGGATTGGCCGACTGCACCGGCAGCCGGAGGCGGTCGGCCAGCACCCGGTTGAGCCCCGGGATCCGCGCCCCGCCGCCGATGGTGTAGAGCCGCGAGAGGCCCGCCGCCGAGCGGCTGGCCGACTGGAGGAACGCCGCGGCGCGCTCGACGCCGATGGCCACCTCCTCGCCCCGGCCCGCCAGCACCGGCTCCAGCGCGTCGGCCCGCTCGTGCCCGCGGAGCAGCCGCTCGGCGTCGTCCGCCGACATCCCGCGCTCCCGCTGCAGGTCCTCGCGGAACCGGCGCGTGCCCACCGGGATGTCCCGGGTGAGCACCGGCACGCCGTGCTCCACGATGTTCACGTTGGTGACCTCGTGGCCGATGTTCACCAGCCCGACCACGCCCGACATCGCCTCCGGGTGGTTGAACTCGAAGGCGTTGTGCAGGGCGAAGGCGTCCACGTCGATGACCGAGGGCTCGAGGCCCACGTCGGCGAGGAGCGCCATCTTGTTCTCGATGAGCTCGCGCTTGGCCGCGACCAGGAGCACGGACATCTGGAGCGAGTCGCCCTCGGGATCGAGGATCTGGAAGTCGAGCTCCACGTTGTCCATGTCGAACGGCACGTGCTGCTCGGCCTCCCAGCGGATCACCTCCCGGGCCTCGGGCTCCCGCATCCGGTCCATCGCGATGCGCTTGACAATGACGTCGCGCCCGCCCACGGCGGTCACCACGTCCTTCGCCTTGACCCCCGCCGAGGCGAGCAGGCCCCGGACCGCGTCCGCCACCAGGCCCGGGTCCATCACCTCGCCCTCGACGATGGCGTCGTCCACCACCGACGCGTAGGCGACCTTCGTCAGGACCGGCTCCCCGCTGCCGTGGTTGATCACGACCAGCTTGATGAGCCCGCTCCCGATGTCCAGGCCGACGGTCGTCCGCTTCCGCCCGAAGAGCGCCATAGGATCCCGCTGGAGAGGTCGAGATGGGGAGGTGGGCTCGGCTACGCTACCACCCACCCGGGGTTTTGTCAAGCTACTACAGCGCTTGAACTTAGCGCTGCAAATCTCATCCGAAAAAGGAGTTACCGGACCGAAAAACCGCCTCCGACGACGACGCCCCGGGCCGGTTTGGCCGGCCTGCCCTGGGAATCGTCGGATCGCCGGTCAGTAGGGCAACCGATGTGCCACCCGGTGCACCGACAGTGCAACTCGTTGTCAGCAGTGACGTTAGAGGTGGTCGTGTGGCCGCGAAAGCGTTCCGGGGCAACGACTTGGGACGCGCAATCGCAAGGTTCCCTCTCGCGTTGCACGGCCCCTCCGGGGGCACGAAAGGGGCCCGGCGGCTCCTCGGCCACCGGGCCCCTCCCGGCCAGCGCAACCCGCTGGCCCGTGGGGACTTCCGCCCCGGTCTACTGCACCACGCTCACCCAGCTCCGGGTCCGGAGCGGCACCGGCAGCGAGGCCCCCTGCACCGCCTTCTGGATGGCGCAGGCGGAGTAGGCGATGGTGATGTTGCCGCCGATCGAGTTGTTCTCGGTGACGCTCTCCGAGAGGAGCGCACCGAAGACCTTGTTGCCCATGCCGGCGATGATCACCGAGCCGCGGACGATGATGAGCCCGCTCCACTCGAAGCCGCCCTGGATCTCGAGGTCCCCGTCGACGAGGAGGGTCCCCTGCCCCCGGGAGCCGGCCGCCATCTTGGTCCGGTTGGCGGTCCCGTGGGCGATCGGGAAGTAGCCGTAGCAGGGCGGCACCACGACGTCGGGCGGCCGGTTCGGCTCGCCCATGTTGAGCTCGATGTCGCGGTCGCACTGGGTGGCGTCGGCCAGCTCGACGATGGGCGTGAACAGGTACGGCGTATTGAGCGGCAGCGTCTTCACGTTGTCCTGCGCCGCGAGCGTCTCGTAGGTGTAATCCAGGTACGCCTGGAACGTCTCCGACGTGATGGTCGGGTCGTTGTCCACGTACGGCGTCGGGTACCCGGTCACGTTGTCCAGGTCGCCCGACTCGACGCCGGACCCGGTCGAGCTCCGCACCCCGACGAGGTCGTCGAGGTTGTCGGCGCGCGTCGGGTCGCAGTCGTTCCAGCCTTCGGGGTTGGTGTTCTCGCCCGAGACCGCGAACGCGTTGCCGTTGAACTTGATCGGGTCGGTGACGGTGACGGCCGCGTTCACGCTGACCGTGGGCCGGGCCAGGCGCATGAAGCCCGCCACCGTGCGCTCGGCCAGCACCGTCCCGCCCGCGCCGAGTCGGCGGCCGGTGGACTCGATCAGGAACATGGTGTTGTTGAACCGGGTGACCCGGTCGGCGTACTCCACGTTGCTGCCGGCGCTGCCCATCAGCACGGTGCCGCCCAGGATGGCGGAGCCCTCACCGATGCCCATCTCGTTGTAGACCATGACGTCCCAGTCGTCGATCCGCTCCGCCAGGCCGGCCTCGGCGGCCTCCTGGGCGGAGGCGGCGTACAGCGCGGCCTGGCTCGACTGGAATTCGAGCCGGCCCACCAGCACGGTGCCGGCCACCAGGGCGCCGATCACCACCATCGCGAAGACGGCGAGCACGAGGGCCACCCCCCGCTCGTTCCGAAGATCCGGCGTGCGCAGCATCGGTTTCTCCCTCCTACGGACGAAGCGCGTTGCGGAGCGCCACCCGGGTGACGAGCGAATCCACCTTGATTGCCAGGCCCCCGCGGTCGCTGCGGCTCACCGGAGAGGTCGTCTCCCCCCGGAGCGTGATCTCGACCACCCGGATGTCCCCGTATCGCGCCGCGTCGCCCGGGTTGATCACCTGGTTATCCCGGTCGAAGTAGCGCAGCGCGAAGCCGTTGCCGGCCCGGAGGGGCCCCAGCACCGGTTGCGGCGCCGGATCGCCCGCGGTGAACGACTGCGCGCCCAGCCACCAGCGGCCGTCGCTCTGGTACAACGAGTACTCCATCACCTCGAAGAACCGGATCGGACTGCCGTTGCGGATCCGGCTGCCGATCGGCATCCCGTTGGGACTGTTCGCGGACGCGTCGAAGAACTCGGCGTGGGGCGTGAGCTGCCGGAGCTGCAGCGCCCGCTCGCCGTCCTCCGGACAGGTCTCCTGCCGGATCTCGTCGGTCCGGAACGGGGTCCACTGGTCGTCGTTGCCCCGGTCAGCCTCGTTCTCCGTGAAGAGGAGCAGGCTGTCGCTCGTGGTGGGGTTCCGGTACCCGATGACCGGGAGCCGCACCAGGATCTCGTCGGGCGCGTAGTTCCCGCAGATGATCCCCCAGCCCCGCATCACCCGGATGGTGAGCCGGTCGGCGCGGGCGTCGAGGATGTCCGGCACCTCGGTGTCGTCCGGCGTGTGGTCGTACCCGATCTCCCGCAGCTCGGCCGGGAGCAGGAGGGCGCCGGTCCGCATGCTGCCCTGCAGGTCGGTCTGCTGGGTCTGGGCCCGCGAGATCCGCTGCGTCGTCATGATCATCCGGGTGAGCGCCAGCCCCACCACACCGGCCAGGATGATGCCGATGAGGAGCTCCACCAGGGTGAAGCCGCCCCGGCCCGTCCGCGTCACTCGCATAGAATCCTCGTCCGCAGCGTATCGGTGCGGGTCCGCCCCGGCGGCACCCGGTAGGTCACGTACACCTCCACGGCCCGCACGTCGGCCAGGGGATCCCCCACGTTCCAGCTGACCCCGACGCCCTGCCGCTGTTCGACCCCGGCGGAGTTCTTGAACCGCGTCGAGCCGCACTTCGGGTCGGTGGCGGCAGCGTAGGACCGGAGCCGCTCCAGTTGTTCCTGCGCCACCTGGGCCGACAGGGTGGCCGTCCGCCCCCGGCCGATGATCCGGCTCACCGCCGCGCTCGAGCTGGCCAGCGCGAGCACGCCCGCACCCAGCACGACGACGGCGATGAGCACCTCGATGATGGTGAACCCACCCCGCGGCTGCCTGGTCACTTGATCCTCCCGTAGCGCGAGACGACCACGGCCCTCGCGTGGCCCCCGTGGCTCACTGCCAGCTCGACCTCTTCGTCGCCGCCCGGGATGATGACCGTGCCGGTGGGCAGGAACGTGAGCGCCGCCGGCCCCGCATACGCGAGCCCGCCCCGCTGCATCAGCTGCTCGGCCACCCCGACGGCCGACCACGCCCCGCCGGCCTGCTGCTCGATCCAGACGCTGTCCTGGGTGACCTGGACCCGGGTGGGCGCGCCCCGCGTCAACGCTCGCGACCGCGCCTGGCTCATCATGTTCGCCAGCGCGTCCCGGGCGTTCCGCACCGCCATCGCGTCGCTGAACTGCCGCATCCGCGGGAAGGCGATCATGGTCAGGGCGCCGATCACCACCACGGCGATCATCATCTCGATCAGGGTGAAGCCGCCGCGACCGGCCCTGCACGTTCCAGTCATGCATCCCCCGAGGGTCTCCGGCCGGACGTCGGCCGAGGTTCGACCCGGTTTGATTACAAGAGGCGTACCACTTCCCAATTCACGACGTGACAATGGGTTACGGATTCCCTCCGCGCCCCGGATCGTGCAACCTGTTGCAGGTGACGCAGGGAGCTGCAGGGGGAGGACGGGAGGACGGGAGGACGGGAAGGCGGGAAGTAGGATGAATGGGGAGTCCGCCCCGCCGCCCGAACCTCCGTCTGCGAGAAGGCCCGACCTGCCGACCTTCCGACCTCCCGTCTTCCCGTCTTCCCGCCTCAACTCAACCCGTACTTCCTGATCTTGTAGAACAGCGTCCTGAGGCTCACGCCGAGCTGTTGCGCCGCCTCCCGGCGGTTCCCGCCGGCCACGGCGAGGGCCCGGCGGATCACGCTCGCCTCGACCGCCTCGACCTCGCCCTTCAGGTCGAGCGCATCGCCCCCCGCGCCGTTCCCCCCGTGTCCGGCGCTCAGGTCGAAGTCGTCGGCGTCGAGCCGTTCGTGGCCCGAGAGGGTGGCGGCCCGCTCCAACGCGTTCCGGAGCTCGCGGGCATTCCCCGGCCAGGAGTGCTCGCAGAGCCGGGCCAGGGCCCGGGGCGTGAGACTCACCGGCCGGCCCAGCCGCCGGGCGGCCTCCTGCGCGAAGCGGGTGACCAGCGCCGGCACGTCCTCCGGCCGTTCGCGGAGCGGCGGGAGGTGGAGCCGGATCACGTTGAGCCGGTAGAAGAGGTCCTCGCGGAAGGCGCCCTGCCGCACCGCCTCCTCCATCGGCCGCGCGGTGGCCGCCACCACCCGCACGTCCACCGCGCGGGTGCGCTGGTCGCCCACCCGGCGGATCTGCCCGTCCTCCAGCACCCGGAGCAGCTTGGCCTGGAGCGCCGGCGGGAGCTCGGCGATCTCGTCCAGGAAGAGGGTGCCCTCGTCGGCCGCCTCGAAGAGCCCCGGCCGGTCCTGGGTGGCGCCGGTGAAGGCGCCGCGCACGTGGCCGAAGAGCTCCGACTCGAGCAGGTGCTCCGGGATGGCCGCGCAGTTGACCGCCACGAAGGGCGCCTCGCTCCGCGGGCTCATCCGGTGCACCGCGCGGGCCAGCACCTCCTTCCCGGTGCCGCTCTCGCCCGTCACCAGCACGGTGCTCCGCGAGCCCGCCGCGCGGCCCGCGAGCTCGAGCAGCTTCCGCATCGCCGTGCTCTCCGCCACCACCTCGTCCTTGACCAGGCCGGTGCCGAGGGTGGCCCGGAGGCTCGCCACCTCGCGCCGGAGCCGTTCCCGCTCCTGCGCCTTCCGGAGGGTGAGCGTCACCTCGTCCGGCCGGAACGGCTTGTGGAGGTAGTCGTAGGCCCCCTCCCGCATCGCGGCGATCGCGGCGTCCTCGTTGCCGTACGCGCTCATCATCAGGACCAGGGCTTCGCCCCCCTCGCCCCGGGCGCGCTCCAGCGCGCGCGCCGGGTCGCCCTCCGCCACGCACGCGTGCCCCGACTCGCCGAGGAGGAGGGCCAGCGACTGGCGGAGGCCAGGGTCGTCGTCCACGATGAGGATCTGCATCGCTCTCGGTCAGGCCGCCGGAAGGAAGACCTTGAACACCGCGCCGCCCTCGCGCGCGCGGTCCACCCACACCAACCCGCCGGCGCCATCCACCGCGCTCTGCACGATGGCGAGGCCAAGGCCGGTGCCCTGGCCCGGCGGCTTGGTGGTGAAGAACGGGTCGAAGACGCGCTCCCGCGCCTCTTCGGGCACGCCCGCGCCCTCGTCCGCCACGTAGAGCACGATCCCCGCCGTGCCCGGCGCCAGGTCGCCGCGCCACGGCCGGCGGCCGCTCGGCGCTCGTTCGGGCACGGCAGCGCCGTTGCTCCCAGCCGCGGCAACCGGTCCCCCCTCCGGCCGCCGCGCCGCCGTCCCCTCCAGCCACCGCGGCTGCAGCGCCCGCCCCACCGTTCCCACCCAGACCCGGCCATCGGGGGCCGCGTCACGCGCGTTGAGCAGCAGGTTCACCACCACCTGCTCCAGCGCGGAGCGGTCGGCCCGGACCCCGGGCAGCCCGGGCTCGAGCGCCACCTGCAGCCGCCCGTTGGGGAAGATCCCCTGGTCGCGCAGGTAGCCGATGCCGCGCGCCACCGCCTCGTTCACGTCCACCGGGCCCGACGCCGCCTTGGGGCGGCTGTAGTCGAGCAGGCTCTCGACGATGCGGTCGATGCGCTCGATCTCGCGGGCCATCGCGGTGGCGAGGTCGGCGGTCGGACCGTCGGACGGTCGGACGGTCGGACGGTCGGACCGACTGTCCGACTGCCCGACTGCCCGACCCCGCAACACTTCCACGTAGTTCCCCAGCGCCCCCAGCGGGTTCCGGATCTCGTGGGCCACGCCCGCCGCCAACTGGCCGATGCCGGCCAGCTTCTCCGCCCGGACCAGGTGGCTCTGGGCGTCGAGCAGCTGGCTGGCCATCGCGCCGAACCGCTCGCTCAGGTGGGCCATCTCGGCGGTCTCGAAGGCCGGCGGCGCCTCGTCCGCCGCGCCCGAGGCCAACCGGTCCGCCCGGGCCGAGAGCTCGGCCAGCGGCCGGAGCACCACGCGGCGCACCAGGTGGGCACCGAAGAGCACGAACACCACCGTGCTCCCCAGCCAGAGGAGGATGAGGGGAATCCAGCCGTCCCAGCCGCCCCGGCCGTCCCCCGCCAGCGCCGCCTGCCCCACGATCATCGTCGTGAGCCCCGCGATCAGCACCGCACTGGACGTGAGAAAGCCGAGCCCCAGGAGGAGCTCGGTCTTGAGCGAGGTGCGGGCGGGGCCGTGGCGCAAGGGTGTCGCTCCTGGGGGGGCCCTCGGCACGGCCGGCCGGGGCCTCCGGGAGGCTCAGGTACAGGCGATCACGCCGTCCGACACCGCCGGCGCAGGCGGGGGCGCCAGGCCGATGAACACGGCACAGGTGCGCGCCGTCATCGCCGGCATCGTCGCCGTGGCGGCCCAGCCGCCCGGCACCGCGGCCGTGATCGTGATGACCACACCGCCCGACGGGTTGTAGGCCAGCGCGGCGTTCGGCACCACCCCGCCGTAGTAGTTCAGGTTGTCGGCCGAGTAGCCCTCCTGCGCCGTCATCAGGTTGCGCAGGTCGCCCTTCAGCTTGGCCACGTAGGCCTTCTCCTTCGTCGCCGCGAACTTCGGGATGGCGATCGACGCCAGAACCCCGATGATGACCACCACGATCAGCAGCTCGATGAGCGTGAAGCCGGCTCGGGCATGCTGGCGGGCGGTGACGTCGTTGGGACCGGGCATCGTCGGGACTCCTTTCCTACCCTCGGTTGGCGCGGCGGGCCAGGCAAACGGGCGGCGACCCGAAGACCGCCGCCCGTGAGCCTGAGAGGACCGTCCGCTTAGTTACAGGCGGGCTCGCCCTCGACCGTCGCCGGGGCCACGGCGCCGGTGTTGATGAAGATGGCGCAGGAACGGCCCGGGAGCTGCGCGTGCGTCGCGGTGGCGCTCCAGCCGCCCGGCACGGCGACCGCGTTCACGGTGACACCGGTGGACGGGGCGTACACGACCTGCGCGGTGACCGGGTCGACGAACGGCGCCAGGTTGGTGATACCGGCCTGGGTGAAGTAGGCGGGCGGGTTCTGGTCGGCCAGGAAGCTCTCCTGGGCCGTGGCCAGGTTCCGCAGGTCCGACTTCATCGAGGCGAGGTACGCCTTCTGCTTGGTCGCCGCGAACTTCGGAATCGCGATCGCGGCCAGAATGCCGATGATCACGACCACGATCAGAAGCTCGATCAGGGTGAAGCCCTTGCGGTTCATCATCTGCTCCTCCAAGTGGGGTTGCGCGTGGCCACTGATCGTGGTCCGAACACCGGGAAGTGATTCCCGCCGGGGGGGAAAGGCAACGGGTGTGCCAGTCCGGGGGAGCTGGCCTAACACGCTGACGGACAACATGTTACGGCCTCGTGCAGGGCCCCGCACCCGCTCCGGCCCCCTCCGGCGCCCAAGGATTTTGCAAGACCGCCCGGCCCCACCGGGGCTCCCGGGAGCGCAAACGGGCGCCCGTTTCCCGTCGGACAGACGGACAGACGGACAGACGGACGGATGGGTGGACGGGGAGTGCTGCCCGACTGCCCGACCGTCCGACCGTCCGTCTGTCCGACTGCCCGTCTTCCCGTCTCCCCTACCCCGCCACCCCCGCCTGCTCCTCGTACCGGCTCAGCTTCCGGTAGAGCGTGCTCGGGTCGATCCCCAGCACCTCCGCCGCCCGGGTCTTGTTTCCCCCCTCCGCCTGGAGCACGTACATGATGTAGGCCCGCTCCACCACG
>JAICEH010000022.1 GCA_025924275.1 Gemmatimonadales bacterium
ATGAGCTGCGCGGTGATCCGGATCCGGGTGCCGACCTTTCGGACGCTCCCCTCGAGCACGGTCGCGACCCCGAGCTTTTCCCCGACCTGGCGGACGTCGACTTCCTTCCCCTTGAACGAGAAGCACGACGTGCGCGACGCGACCTGGAGGCCCGGGACCTTCGCCAGCGCGTTGATGACCTCCTCGGTCATCCCGTCGCTGAAGTACTCGTTCTCGGGATCCGCGCTCATGTTGGCGAGCGGGAGCACGGCGATCGTCTTGGGCGGGGTCGCCCCCTTCTGGCCGTCCGTCGGGGTCCGCTGGCCGCCGGCGCCGTTCCGCGTGATGGCGCGGAGCGCCTCGGCGAACTCCGCCGCGGTGGCGTACCGGTCCACCGGGGTGCGGGCCATCGCCCGCCCCAGCACCTCGTCCACCGCATCGGGGACGTCGCGCGTGGCGCGGACCTTGGGGGTCGGGGCGACGAACCGCTTGGCGATGATCGCCCGCGCGGTCGGACCGGTGAACGGGGGCTCGCCGCTCAGCATCTCGTAGAGCACGCAGGCGAGGCTGTAGAGGTCGCTCCGGCCGTCGAGGGTGCTCTCGCCTCCCGCCTGCTCCGGGCTCATGTAGGTGGGCGTCCCGATGGCCATCCCGGCCTCGGTCACCGTCCCGCTGCCGCTCAACGCCTTCCCGATGCCGAAGTCCGCCACCATCGCGGCGCCCTCGTGCAGGAGGATGTTCTCGGGCTTGATGTCGCGATGGACGACCTGGTGGCGGTGGGCGTAGTCGAGGGCGGAGGCGACCTCGCGCGTGATCTGGATCGCGTCCTCCAGCGTCAGCTGCCCCTCGCGCTCGAGGCGCTCGCGCAGCGAGCGCCCCTCCATGTTGGGCATGACGTAGAAGAGGAGCCCCTCGGCCTCCCCCGAGTCGTAGACCGGCAGGATGTGCTGGTGGGTGAGCCCCGCGGCCAGCTTGATCTCGCGCAGGAACCGCTCGGCGCCGATCTCGGCGGAGATCTCCGGCCGCAGGACCTTCAGGGCGACCTTGCGGTCGTGCCGCAGGTCGTGGGCGAGGAAAACGACCGCCATCCCACCCTCGCCGAGCGCCCGCTCGAGGGTGTATCGGCCGAGGAGGCCGCCCTGCAATCGTTCCTGGAGAGTGGTCACGAGCCCGAAAGATGCAGGTGTGGCGAGGGGCGCGCTAGGCGAGCCGGGGCGGTCACGCGGCCGGCGCGCGTCTCGCCCGGTCGACCTCGCGAGGCGTCCTTGACGCCCTTCCGGGCTGGGGGGCATCCTACCGCTCCCATGCCCTGCCTCCGACCGTCCCTCGCCGCCATCCTGCTCCTGGTCGCCTGCAGCCGGCCGTCACCCCGGCCCGCCACCTTCGTCGGACGCCAGGCCTGCGTCGACTGCCACCAGGCGGAAGCCCGGGCCTGGGAAGGCTCGCACCACGCCCGCGCGATGCAGCCCGCCGATTCCGCCACCATCCTCGCCGACTTCGGCGGCACCACCTTCACCTACACCACCGGGGTCACCACCACCGCCTTCCGGCGCGATGGGCAGTACTGGGTGCGCACCGACGGGCCCGATGGCCGGCTCACGGAGTACCCCATCGCGTACACCTTCGGCGTGACCCCGCTCCAGGAGTACCTCATCGCCTTTCCGGGGGGCCGCTACCAGGCGCTGAACGTGCTGTGGGATGCGAGGCCCGCGGCCGAGGGCGGGCAGCGCTGGTTCCACCTGTACCCCGCCGAGCGGGTGGATCACCGCGACATCCTGCATTGGACCGGGCCGCTGCAGAACTGGAACTTCATGTGCGCGGAGTGCCACTCGACGGACCTCCGCAAGAACTACCGCCCCGACTCCGGGACCTACGCCACCGCCTGGTCCGAGATCAGCGTGTCGTGCGAGGCATGTCACGGGCCCGGGTCGCGGCACGTGGCGGAGCGGCGCGCGGAGCGGAAGCCGGCCGCCGGTTCGGGCTTCGACGTGGCGCTGCCGGGCCGGGCGGAGGAGGACTGGCGGTTCCCCGAGGGCGAGGCGATCGCGCGCCGCACGCCCCCGCTCGCGACCCGCGCCGAAGTCGAGACCTGCGCCCGGTGCCACGCCCGCCGCTCGGTCGAGTGGGGCGAATACCGCCACGGGGCCCCCCTCGCCCAGACCCATCGCGTTGCCCTGCTGGACGAGGGCCTGTACCACCCCGATGGCCAGATCCGGGACGAGGTGTACGAGTATGGCTCGTTCCTCCAGAGCCGGATGTACGCCGCGGGCGTCACCTGCTCCGATTGCCACGAGCCCCACGGTAGCGGGCTCCGCGCCGAGGGGAACGCGCTCTGCGCCCGGTGCCACCTGCCGTCGCGCTACGACGAGCCGGCCCACACCCGCCATCCCGCGGGGGCGGGCGCCCAGTGCGTCGCCTGCCACATGGCGGAACGGATGTTCATGGTGGTGGATGGCCGTCGCGACCACGGCTTCCGCGTGCCCCGGCCCGACCTGTCGGTGCGGCTCGGGGTCCCGAACGCCTGCACCGATTGCCACGCGGATCGGTCCGCCGCGTGGGCGGACGAGTGGGTGGCGCGGTGGTACGGCCCGGGGCGCCGCTCCGGCTGGCACTGGGCCGATGCGCTCGCGGCCGGGCGGGCGCGCGCCCGGGGCGCCGAGGACGCCCTGTGGCGTGCCGCCTTCGACTCCGCCGTGCCGGCCATCGCGCGCGCCACGGCGGTGAGCCTCCTGCCCTCGAACCCCGGCCCGCGCACGGTCGAGGGGATCGAGCGCGCCTCCCGCGACCCCGACCCGCTGGTGCGTCGGGCCGCGGCCGAGGCGCTGCAGCACGTGGACCCGGCTGTCCGGCTCCGGATCGGCCAGCCGCTCCTCGGCGACAGCATCCGGACCGTGCGACTCCCCGCCGCGAGCGCGCTCGCCGCCGTGCCTGCGGCGGTCTGGCCCGCCGGGGACCGCGAGCGCTTCGATCCGGTGGCCACGGAGTACCGCTCGAGCCAGCGGGTGAACGCCGACCGGCCGGAATCGTGGCTCAACCTGGGCGCGTTCGAGGCGGGTCTCGGCCGTCCGGCGGAGGCCGAAGCCGCCTACCGGGCCGCCATCCGGCTCGCGCCGCGGTTCGCGGCCGGGCACGTTGCCCTGGCCCAGTTGCACGCCGACGGCGGTCGGGAGTCGGACGCGGAGCGGGTCCTGCGGGAGGGCCTCGGCGTGGCGCCCGAGGCCGCGGAGCTGCACCACGCGCTCGGGCTCTCGCTGGTGCGGCAGGGGCGGCTGGCCGAGGCGCTGCCGCCCCTCGGCCGGGCCGCCGCGCTCGACACGGCGTCGGCGCGCTTCGCCTACGTCCACGGTGTCGCACTCTTCGAGCAGGGCGAGGTGGAACGGGCGGTGGCGGTGCTCGGGGCGGCGGCCTCGCGCCACCCCGAGGACCGCGACATCCTGCAGGCGCTCGTCACCTACAGCCTGCAGACCGCGGACCTCGCGGCCGCCCGGCGCTGGGCCGGGCGCCTGGTGGCGGTGGCGCCCGACGACCCGGCGGCCCGGCAGCAGCTCGAGCAGGTCGGCCGGATGCGGGTGCTCGGGCGGCCGTAGCGCCGTCGCCTAGGGCGCCGGCTCCGGGTGGATCCGGTGCCAGTCCTGCTTCATGTCCACCACGGCCCAGCCCTTCGCGCTGGCCTCGTCGAGCGCGCGGTCCAGCCGGCCCACGTGGGACGCCCGATCATAGGCCCACTCGCGCTCCCCATCGGTGTGGTGCACGATCCCCACGAAGCGCGGTCCCGCGCCCGCCGCCGTCCACTGCAGCATCGCGAGGTCCCCGTCCGAGTTCCCGAAGGCCAGGATCGGGCGCCGGCCGAGGATGCGGTTGATCGCGATCGGCTTCCCCTCCTTGTCATCGACGAAATCGATCGCCGGCTCGCGGATCAGGACCGGTGTCCCGTTCCGCACCTCGAACCGGGTGGCGATGGCGCTGCCGATCACCTGCTCCGGCGGGATGCCGTAGACCCGCTCCACCCACGGGCGCATGAACTCGACGCCGCCGCCCGACACGATCCAGGTCCGGAAGTCGTTCGCGCGCAGGTAGGCGAGCAGTTCCAGCATCGGCTGGTAGACCATCTCGGTGTGCAAGCGCCGGGACCCGGGATGCCGGGCGCTGTCCACCCACGCGGAGACGATCCCGGCGAACTCCTCCGTGGTCATCCCCGCGTGCGAGGCCATCACCAGCTCCAGCAGGCCCCGCTCGCCGCTCGCCGCCAGCCGCTCCAGGTCGCCCGCGAGCACCGCCGCGAAGGGCTCCCGCGTTCTCCATTCGGGATGCTGCGGGGCCAGCGCCCGGACGCGGTCGAGGGCGAAGGCGAGCTGGACGTAGACCGGCTGCTCGGCCCACAGGGTCCCGTCGTTGTCGAAGACGGCGATCCGCTCGGCGGGAGGCACGAAGGTGGGGGCGGACGGGTCCGTCACCTCGGTGACGAACCGCAGGAGGGCCTGCCGGCGGGGGCCCTCCCGCCAGGAGGGCAGGAGGTCGGCCGCGGGCGGGGGTGCGGCGGGGCGGGGTCCGCACCCGGCCAGCGCCGCCAGGCCGGCCAGGGCGACGAGGAATCGGGGATTCCTGCGCATGCGTCGTGCTTCCTCCGGAACGGGCCGCGGGGGGCGCGGGCCGGAACCCCGCGCCCCGCGCGTCGCTGGGCCGTCGGCCTAGCGCGAGGTGGCCGGGGTCGTCAGTTGCTGCATCACCTGGTCGAGGCTGAAGCTCCCCACCTTCTGCCGCTGGGGGAAGTCCCGGAACGTCTGGAGGAACTGGCCCACGTACGCCTGCGCCGGGACCAGCAGGAACACGTGCTCCATCTGCCACTCGCGGTACAGCTCCGCGTCGTGCGGGGCGCGCTCGAACGGGTCGGCCTGGAGGTCGATGAGCATCGGCACCCGGAGCGTGGTCCAGGCCCCGTCCCAGACTCCGAAGCCGTGGTGTTCCTGGATCTTGAAGTGGATCTTCCAGCGCCCGTAGCGCAGCGCCGCCAGGTCGCCGTCGTCGTTGAAGTAGAAGAACTCCTTCCGGGCGGAGGCCGTGGCCTGGCCCGTCAGGTAGGGGAGCTGGTTGTAGCCGTCGAGGTGGACCTTGAAGCTCCGGCCCCCCACCTGGTATCCGGCGAGGAGCCGCTCCTTGACGTCCGGGACGCCCGCCGCGGCCAGCAGGGTCGGCATCCAGTCCTCGCCCGCGATGATCTCGTTGCTGAGCTGGCCCGGCTTGATCTTCCCCGGCCACCGGACCATTGCCGGCGCGCGGAAGCCGCCCTCCCAGCCGGTGGCCTTCTCGCCCCGGAACGGGGTCATGCCGCCGTCCGGCCAGAACATGACCTCGGCACCGTTGTCGGAGGTGTAGAGCACGATCGTGTTGTCGGCGATCCGGAGGTCGTCGAGCTTCTTGAGGAGCTGCCCCACCATGTCGTCGTGCTCCGCCATCCCGTCGGCGTAGAGCCCGTTGCCGGTCCGTCCCTGCGACTCCGGCTTGAGGTGGGTCCAGACGTGCATCCGGGTGCTGTTGTACCACACGAAGAACGGCTTTCCGCCCTGGTGGGCCCGGTCGATGAAATCGAGTGCCCCCTGCAGGAACTCGGCGTCGACCGTCTCCATCCGCTTTTTGGTGAGCGGCCCGGTGCTCTCGATGCGCCCGTCGGCCCAGGTGTGCAGCACGCCGCGCGGGCCGAACCGCTTCCGGAACTCCGGGTCCTTCGGGTAGTCGGGGTTCTCCGGCTCCTCCTCGGCGTTCAGGTGGTAGAGGCTGCCGAAGAACTCGTCGAAGCCGTGCGCCGTCGGCAGGTGCTCGTCGAGGTCGCCCAGGTGGTTCTTGCCGAACTGACCGGTGGCGTAGCCCAGCGGCTTGAGCAGCTCCGCGATCGTCGGGTCCTCCTTCTGCAGCCCCTCCTTCGCACCCGGCAGCCCCACCTTGAGGAGCCCGGTGCGGAACGGCGACTGCCCGGTGATGAACGCCGCGCGCCCCGCGGTGCAGCTCTGCTGGGCGTAGTAGTCGGTGAACCGCATCCCCTCGTTTGCGATGCGATCGATGTTCGGGGTGCGGTAGCCCATCATGCCCTGGTTGTTGGCGCTGACGTTGAACCACCCGATGTCGTCGCCGAAGATCACCAGGATGTTCGGCCGCGCGCCCGGCGCCTGGGCCGGCAGCGGGGGCGCGGCCAGGGCGAGCGCGAGGCCTGCCAGCGCGAGCCGGGGGACGGTCCGCTGCGGATGCATGCGACTCCTCCAGGGGGAGAGGGGTGTTCCCCGGTGAAGCTGCGTCGCCCATCCCGTGATGTCCACCCCGGTGTCCCGGGGGCGGCCGGGGCGATTGTCCCGGCCCCGGCGCACGGTATATTCGCGCGATGCCCGAGGCGACGCACCACCTGGTACTGGACCTGGCGCTGGTGCTCTGCACCGCGGCCCTCGTCACCGTCGTCTGCCACCGCCTCCACCTCCCCGTCATCCTCGGCTACCTCCTGGCCGGGGTCATCATCAGCCCGAACGTCCAGTTCACCCCGAGCGTGGACGAGCGCACCATCCGGAGCCTCGCCGACCTCGGCGTGATCCTGCTGATGTTCTCCCTCGGGCTCGGCTTCACCCTCCAGAAGCTGGCCAAGGCGGCCTCCACCGGCGGGATCGTCGCCCCGCTCGAGATGGCCTTCAGTTTCTGCCTGGGCTACGTCGCGGCCCTCCTCGCCGGTTACGGCCCGCTCGGCGCCGTCTTCGCGGGGTCCGTCTTCTCCATCTCGTCCACGATGGTGGTGGCGAAGACCTTCGAGGATCTCCGGGTGCGCGACGAGGTGGCCACCCGCGCCTATGGCGTGCTCGTCTTCGAGGACCTCGTCGCCATCGCGCTCCTCGCCGGCCTCTCCGCCGTCATCGCGAGTGGCGACGTCTCGGCCGGCCTGCTCTGGGGCACGATGGGGCGCCTGGGGCTCTTCCTGGCCATCCTCCTGGTCGGCGGCCTCTTCCTCGTGCCCCGCCTGGCGCGCGGCGTGGTCCGGCTTCGCCGGGCCGAGACCATCGTGGTGGCCGCGGCGGGCTTCGCCTTCGCCCTGGCCGTGCTGGCCCAGGCCGCCGGCTTCTCCGTGGCGCTGGGCGCCTTCCTGGCCGGGGCACTCGTCGCCGAGTCCGGCGCCGGGCGCATCGTGGAGGAGACAGTGCGGCCGCTCCGCGACGTCTTCGCCGCCATCTTCTTCGTGACCATCGGGATGCTCGTGGATCCCGCCGCCGTCCTCGACCAGTGGCCCGCGGTCCTGGTGTTCACGGTGGTCGTGGCGGTGGGGAAGCTGGTGGGCGTGAGCGCCGGTTCGGTGCTCACCGGTGCCCCGGTGCGCACCGCCGTGCGCACCGGACTCGCCCTGGCCCAGATCGGCGAGTTCTCCTTCATCCTCGCCGGGGTGGGCGTCGCGGCCGGCGTGCTGCCGGCCGGGTTCCTGGCGGTGGTGGTGGCGGTCTCGGTGCTCACCTCGGGGGCCACGCCCGCCCTGGTCCGCCGCTCCGAGGTGCTGGCCAACTGGGTCGACCGCCGGCTCCCCAAGCCGCTCCAGACCTGGGCCGGGCTCTATGGCTCCTGGCTCGAGGGCCTCCGTGCCGACCGGGGTGGCCGGCGCCCCCTCGCGCGCGAGGTGCGCGTGATGCTGATCGACGCCGGCGTCCTCGCCGGCATCGTGATCACGGCGGCGCTCTCCCGCTCCTGGGCGGTGGCCGCGCTGATGCGGGGCGTCGGCCTCTCGCCCCGCGCGGCCGGCGGGGTCGTGCTGGTGCTGGTCCTCGCCGCCACCTTCCCCTTCCTCCTGGGCCTGCTGGGGAACGGGCGCCGGCTCGCGCGCCGGCTCGCCGAGCAGGCCCTGGCCCCGCGCGCCGTCGGCCTGGACACGGCCCGCGCGCCGCGGACCGCCCTGCAGCGCTCCCTCGAAGTGCTCATCGTCGTCCTGCTCACGGCGCCGCTCGTCGCCATCACCCTGCCGTTCGTGCCGGTCTACGGCGGGCTCGGCGTGCTGGCGGCGGTGATGGTGACGGGGATGGTGGCCATCTGGCGGAGTGCCGCGGACCTGCGGGGCCACGTGCGGGCCACCGCCGAGGTCGTGGCCGAGGCGCTGGCCAAGCAGCGCGCCGGCGCCGGCGGCGAGACCATGGAGTTCGTCCGGATGACGCTCCCCGGCATCGGGGCGCCCACCTCCTCGAGCGTCCCGGAGGGAAGCCCCGCGGTGGGACGGTCGCTCAAGGAGCTCAACCTTCGCGGCCGCACCGGGGCCACGGTCGTGGCCCTGGTGCGGGGCGACACGCGGATCCCCTTTCCCGACGCCGAGGCCCGGCTCGCCGCCGGCGACCTGGTCGCCCTCGCCGGCACCCGGAACGCCATCGAAGCGGCCCGCGAAGTGGTGGAGCGCACCGGGTAGGGCGGGGCGGGGCCCGCTCCCCGCTCCCCGCTCCCTTCAGTAGTCCGTCAGCTCCAACGGCCCGTCGATGATCATCCCCACCCCGTGCGCGAACACCTTGTGGCCCTTGTCGCCGTCCAGCGGATTGGACTCGCGCAGCCGGATCGTGGCGGGGAAATGGCCGGCCTCGACCGTCGCGGGGCCGGTGCCCACCACGCGGCCCTCGTCCTCCGCGATCCCGGGGGCCACTTCCATCTGGAATCGGTCGCCCACGCGCGGGTCGGCCGGCATGAAGATGCCGGGACCGAAGTCGGGGCTGTCGTCGGCCCGCCAGGCCCCCTCGTGGGTCACCGACCCGTCCTCGTGGTAGATGTTCACCGCCTCGCCGAAGTAGCAGACCGTGCCGTCCGAGGCCTGGGCGAAGTAGTTCCACGAGTCCTCGATCACCTCCCCGTCCTCGACCTCGTGCTCGTGCACCACCCGGGTGGTCACCCCGGCGACGAGTTCGGTCTCGTCCAGCACGGTGATCGTGAGCTCCACCGGCACCCCCTCCTCCTCGCCCTCGTACGCCCACACCTGGTCGACGGGCAGCGGGAACCAGGGGTTGGTGGAACCCGGGGTGAAGCCGCCGGCCGTCGGATCGCAGGCCTCCAGGTCGAGCGTGCGCGCGGAGACCAGGGCCGGATCCCCCCCTGCCGGGGAGGTCGTCTGGTCACACCCCGTCGCCAGCAGTACACTGGTGACGAGGGCGGCGGCGGTCAGGGTCTGGCGCGGCATGGTCCCTCCCGGTCTGGTGGAGCTGGCAGGGCGCGGTCCCTCCGCGATCGGCCTGGCTCCGTCGACCGGTGGAGCAGTCGGAGTGCCCCGCTTGTGACAGGGGGTGGCGAGTGGGCCTATCAGTGTTGCTGGTGGCCGCGGCGCTCGTGGTGGTGCAGGATCCGCGGGCCACGATCACGGGCCAGGTGCGCGACGCCGAGTCCGCGGCGCCGCTCGCCGGCGCCACGGTGCTCCTGTCCGACCTCGGCCGTGCCACGATCACCGACGAGGCCGGCCACTACGTCCTGCGCGACGTCCCTCCCGGCCCGCAGCACCTCACCGTCCGCCTCATCGGACACGCACCGCGCACCCTGCACGCCCTCGTGCCTGCCACCGGCCGGCTCCGGCTCGACATCACCCTCCGCGCCCGGGCGGTGCAGCTCGCGACGGTGGAGGTGCGCGCCCCGCTCCACGTCCCCGGGCTCGAGTCGGGGATGGCCCAGCCGTATCCCGATCGCGAGGTCTCCGCGGCGGTGCTCCGCTACCACCCCCTCCTGGCCGAGCCGGACGCCTTCCAGGCGCTCTCGGGAGGGGAGACGGCGATGCGGCTCGAGGCGCCCGGCGGCGTCCACCTCCGCGGGGGGGCCTCGGATCACACCGGCTTCGTTCTCGACGGCATCCCGGTCCTGAGCCCCTACCACGCGGCGGGCATCTTCAGCGCCTGGACGCCGGAGGCCCTGACGGCGGTGCAGCTCGCCGCGGCCGAGCCCCCGCTCACCACGCCGGCCTCGCTGTCGGGCGCGATCCAGGGCGTGACCCGGGAGCCCGGCTCGCAGGTCGCGATCCAGGGCAGTGTCAGCAGCAGCCAGGTGCGACTCACGCTTGACGGGCCACTCGGCCACGGGGGCGCGGGCTTCGTCCTGAGCGCGCGCCGGGGCTTCCCCGGCATCCTCGCGCCCAAGTCGGAGCCCTCCTACGTGCAGGGCCGGACCGGCGATGGCCTGGCCAAGCTCGAGTTCGGCGTGCTGGGCGGTCGCGCGCGGCTGCTCGGGTACGCGGCCGACAACGACCTCGATGCGGCCGCCGCCTCGACCGAGGAGCCCGGCGCCGGTGACGCGCGCCACCGGTTCCGCTGGCGGAGCGGATCGCTCGGCGCGGAGTGGCGCACGGCGGCTGCGCGCGGCGAACTCCAGCTCCTCGCCTGGCGCGCCTCGAGCGACGCGGATGCCGACTGGGCGGCGGATTCGAACGGTGCCACCCTCGATGCCGAGCGAAGGGACCTCGGACTCCAGGCGGCCTGGCGGGTCGGAGCGGCCGGTCCGGGGGACACCGACGTCGGCCTCCGCTTCGAGCAGATCCGCACCGCCTATCACGTGACCCCCGACTCGGCAGCGAGGGAACCGACGCTGCTCGATGCCTCGACACCCGTGCTCACCGCCTTCGGCCGCCACGTCCTCCCGCTCGGCACCCGCGCGGAGGTGGTGCTCGGCGCGTCACTGGCCCTGAGCGAGGGAGCACTGCATCCCGGGGTGCGCGCCGGGACGCGATGGCGGGCGGGGGGCCCCATCTGGCTCTCGGCGACCTGGTCGCGGACCCATCAGTTCGCCCAGTCGCTGCGGAACGCGGAATCGGTGGTCGGCACCATCTTCCCGGCCGATCTCTTCGTCGGCTCGGCCACGCCTGGCGTCCCGGTGGCCCGGAGCGACCAGGGCGTGCTCGCGCTGGAGTTCCGCCCATCGCCGGGCTTCCGGGCGGGGGTGCAGGGCTGGTTCCGCGACTTCGACGGGCTGCTGCTCGCGGCTCCCGTCGCCGCAGGGCCGTTCGCCGACGGCGGGTTCGTCACCGGCGGGGGCTCGGCCCGCGGACTGGCGGTGGACGCCGCCCTCGCCACCGCCCGCGTCGGCCTCGTGGCGACCTGGGGCCTGCAGGACGTCCGGTTCGCCTGGGGCGACTCGAGCTACGCTCCGGACCACGGCACCCGGCAGCTCTTCGAGGCCGACGCGACCTGGTTTCCCACGGCCACGACGGCGGTCCGCCTCGGCGTCTCCGGCGCAATCGGCCGCCGCACCACGGTTGCGTCGGGCGGCTTCGAGTGGGAGGCGTGCAACCTCCTCGACGAGGGATGCGAGTTCGGCGGCTCGCCCCAGTACGGAAGCGAGCCCCTCGGCGGCGCCACCCCGCCCGACTACTTCCGGGTGGATGGCGGGGTCCGGCAGCACTGGCACCTCCACGTCGCCGGGCGCGACGTCCAGGTCGCGCTCTTCGCCACCGCCACCAATCTCCTGGGCCGGCAGAACGTCCTGACCTTCGTGCGGGACCCCGGCACCGGCCGGGTCTCCCCCGTGGAGATGCGGCCGATCGCGCCCCTCGTCGTCGGCCTCGATTGGCGATTCTGACGCGCCCTGTCACAAACGCCAGCCACCCGTGTTCCTGCAGTGTGGAAGGTCTAGTGACCACACCCGCGGCCAGCCATGACTCGGCAACCGGCGCTGCAGCGTCGTCCCGGGCGGTGCCCTCGTTCGAGGGGGCGTTCGCCGCGCTCTTCGACGCGCAGTTTCCCAGGCTGTTCCGGCTGCTCGACCGGCTCTCCGGGGAGCCCGACCTCGCGGCCGACCTGGCCCAGGAGGCCTTCGTCCGGCTTTACCGGCGGGCGGCCATGCCCGACGTTCCCCAGGCCTGGCTCGTGACGGTGGCGCTCAACCTCTTCCGCAACGCACGGTCGTCCCGGAGCCGCCGCCGGCGGCTGCTCGGCGTGGCCCGAGGCGAGCAGGCCCAGGCCGATCCCGCGCCGGCGCCCGACGACGCCGTGCTTGCCGACGAAGCGCGCCGCGTGGTGCGCCTGGCACTCGATCGGCTGCCCGAGCGGGAGCGCCGGCTCCTGCTGCTCCGGGCGGAGGGTTACAGCTACCGGGAGATGGCCGCGGCGCTCGGGCTGCACGAGGCGAGCGTCGGGGTGCTGCTGGCGCGCGCGCGGCGCGCGTTCCGCGCCGCGTACGAGGGGGGCTGCGATGCATCTTGACGAGGCGCGGCTGGCGCGGCTGGTGGACGGCGAGCTCGGGGGCGAGGAGTCCGCGGTGCGGGGGCACCTCGCGGAGTGCGCCGACTGCCGGCGCCGCGCGCTCGAGGCCCGGGAAGGGGCGGAGGCGGTCGGCCGCCGGCTCGCGGCGCTGGATCATCCGGCGCCCGCCGTATCGGCGGCCTCGATCGCGGCCCGGGCTCGGGTGCAGCGCCGGGAGTGGCGCTGGGCGTGGGCGGCGGCGGCCGTGCTGGCGGTGGGGGCGGCCGGTGCGGCGTGGGCGGCGCCGGGCTCGCCGCTCCCCGGCCTGGTCCGCGAGCTCGTGCGGCGGGTCGGTGGCACGGCCGGCCGGGAATCGGCTCCGGAGGGTCCGGTCGCCGGGCCCGACCTCGCGGCGGACGCCGGCATCGCCGTCGAGCCGGGGGCGAGCCTGATGATCGAGTTCCTGAACGGCGAGGGCGGAGGCGCGGCGAGGGTCTCGCTCGTGGACCTCGAAGAGGTGGTGATCCGGGGCCCGGCCGGCGCCGCCACCTTCACCACGGACGAGTCGCGGCTGGTGGTGGAACAGGTGGCGGCGCCGGCTGCCTTCGACGTGCTGATCCCGCGCACCGCCCGGCGGGTCGAGATTCGCGCTCGCGGCACCCAGCTCTTCCTCAAGGACGGAGACCGCGTCAGCGCGGCAGTGGCCCCCGTCGACGGCCTCTACCACTTCCCCCTGCCTTAGCTTCCGCCTCTCTCCCCGCTCCCCGTTCCCAGTTCCCGTTCCCCGCCTACCCGTCCAACTCCCTCCAGCAGTACCACGCCACCACCGACCGGAAGGGGCGCCACCGCTCGCCGTGCGCCAGCATGGCCTTGGGCGTGAAGGAGCGGCCCATCACCCGCTCGTACGCCTTGCGCACGCCCAGGTCGTCCACCGGCCAGACGTCCCCCCGGCCGAGGCGGAAGAGGAGGAGCATTTCCACGGTCCAGCGCCCCACGCCCCGGACGCTGGTGAGCCGCTCCACGATCGCGTCGTCCGGGAGCCGGCGCAGTTCGCGGAGCGACGGCACCGTCCCGTCCAGCGTCCGCGACGCAAGGTCACGGACTGCGGCAGTCTTGGCGCGCGACAGGCCGGCGCCCCGGAGCCGCTCCTCCGGGAGCGCCAGCATCGCCTCGGGGTCGGGAAGGCGCCCGCCGCCCAGCGCCTCCACCCGGGCGTGGATCGTGGCGGCCGCCTTCCCGGAGAGCTGCTGGTGGGTGATGGACTGGGCCAGCGCCTCGTAGGGGCTCTGCGCCGCCGCCACGACCGGGGTGTACGGTCCCCCGCGCCGGATCATCCCGCGCACCACGGGGTCGCGCGCCAGGGTCGTGATCGCCTCGCGGGCGTCGAACGCGAGCCCGGTGGTGCGGTACCCGCCGCCCGGGAGCCGCGGGTCGAGACGGACCCCCTCCCCCGAGAGCAGCCGGCGCTTGGTGTGGAGCCCGCCCGGGCCGGTGTATCCCCCGGGCCGGCCGCCGGCCGCGAGCACGCGGTGGCAGGGCACCACGACCGGCCACGGGTTGACCGCCATCGCCCGGCCGATCGCACGGGCCCCGCCGGGCCGCTTCGCCCTCCGGGCGAGCCACGCGTAGCTTACCACCGTGCCCGGGAGCACCTCGCGGAGCAGGCGGTAGGCCTCGCCGTGGAAGGTGGGGACCCGCTCGAGGTCGAGCGGCACGTCGTCGTACTCGGCGGGCCGCCCCCCCAGGTGGCGGCCGACCCGGGCGGCGACGCCGGCCACCCAGCGCGGCGGCCGGCCCGGGACGGCGCCCGGCACGATCCCGCGGAGCGCCGATTCGGGCTCCCGGGAGCCGGTGCCCGGCAGCGCCACCGCCGCCAGTCCGCTGCCGCCCCAAGCCAGCCCGAAGCGGCCGGCGGGGGAATCGAAGAGGTCGTATTCGATCGTCGTCATCGTGTCGCGGAATCTACTTCCCCGGAGGCCACCCCCATGCCTCGCCTGACCCTCGCCCTGCTGCTGGCCGCGGCCTGCACCCGCGGCGGGACGCCCAGCCGTCCGCTAGCCGGGCCCGCCGGACCCCAGGCCCCGTCCGCCGGGCGCACCCCCGAGGGTGCGGCGAAATCGCGGGAGGACCGCTTCCGTGCCCTCGGCGCCACCTTCGTCGGCAGCGGCAACGAGCCCGGCTGGCTCCTCGCGATGTGGCCCGACAGCGTGGTCCTGATCACCGACTACGGCACGGACACGCTCCGGTTCGCGGCGGTGGACCCCGAGGTGCTTCCCACCGGCCGGCGGCTCTGGGACCTCGTGGCGGGCGGCCGGAGTCTCTCGCTCGCGATCTCGCCCGATCCCTGCCGGGACGACATGAGCGGCGCCGCGTTCCCGGCCACCGTCCAGTACGTCCTCGACCGCCTGAACACGCGGCGGGGCTGCGGCACCCCGCTGGTCGAGTGGCCCACCCCGCAATGATCCGCGACTCCCGACCCGTGACTCGCGACCCGTGACTCCCTCCGACTTCCGCACCCGCGCCCACGCCCTGGTCGACTGGATGGCCGACTACCTCGAGACCATCGAGGCGCGGCGCGTCGCACCGCTGGTCGAGCCGGGCGCGCTTCGGCGGGCGCTGCCCCCGGAGGCTCCCGAGGCACCCGAGCCGTTCGATGCCATCTGGCGCGACTTCGAGGCGCTGGTGCTGCCGGGGATGACGCACTGGCAGCACCCGGGGTGGATGGCGTACTTCCCCGGCAACGCGAGCCCGCCCGCGGTGCTGGCCGAGATGGCGGTGGCGGCACTCGCCACCAACGTGATGTCGTGGCAGACGGCTCCGGCCGCCACCGAGCTGGAGCAGGTCACCCTGGACTGGCTGCGCAGGCTGCTGGGCCTCCCCGACGGCTTCACCGGGGTCATCCAGGACACCGCCAGCGCGGCCACCCTGGTGGCGCTCCTCGCCGCGCGGGAGCGCGCCAGTGGTGGGGCGTTCGCCCGGGAGGGGGCCGCCGCGCCCGGGGTGGAGCGGCTCGTGGCCTACGCCTCGGCGGAGGCGCATTCGTCG
>JAICEH010000023.1 GCA_025924275.1 Gemmatimonadales bacterium
AGTCCAACAAGCGTGGGCGCTTGCGCGAGAACGCAAAAAAGCCGCCCCGAGTTCGGAGCGGCCTCAACCTGCTTGCTACCAGCGACTTACGCCGCGGGATCGGCCGGAGTGCGTGCCGCCGAGTCTTCTTCTTCGGCCACCAAAGCCCGCAACTCCTTGCTGGGCTTGAAGACAGGCACCGGACGGGCCGCCACTTCGACGGGGTCGCCGGTCCGCGGATTCCGCGCCATCCGGGTCTTCCGCTTGCGGATCTTGAAGGTGCCGAAGCCGCGGATCTCGATGTTCTGCTGCTCCTTGAGGGCTTCCTTGATCGCCTCGAGGAACGCGTCCACCACCCGGGCGCAGTCCTTCTTGGAGATCATGGGCCCGGCCGTGCGGGCGATGGACGCGGTCACGTGTTCGACGAGATCGGCCTTGGTCATGCGCCCCCCAGGCGGGTTCTGGCCCCCGGGCGGTTCTCGCGCACCAGGGTCTGAGGGGCGAGTCTATGGCCTTAAGCGTTGTCTGTCAAGAGCTTGGGGTACTTGTCCCGGCTCCGGACCGGAGCATCCCCACGAATTCCGCGAAATGGGGGTAGGCGTCGTGGGGGCCGGGAGCCGCCTCGGGGTGGTACTGCACGGCGAAAACCGGCAAGTGCTTGTGCCGCAAGCCCTCGACCGTTCCGTCGTTGAGATTCAGGTGGGTCACCTCGAGGTCGGGGGCGCCGGGGATGCCGCCCTCCCCTCCCCGGACCGCGAATCCGTGGTTCTGGGTGGTGATGAGCACCCGCCCGGAGGCGAGCTCCTTCACCGGGTGGTTCCCGCCGCGGTGCCCGTAGGCCAGCTTGTCCGTCTGCCCGCCGAAGGCGAGCCCGAGGAGCTGGTGGCCCAGGCAGATGCCGAAGACGGGGAGCGACCTCTCCGCCAACTCGCGAATCACCGGGAAGGCGTAGGTGAGGGTGGCGGGATCGCCCGGGCCATTGGAGAGGAAGACCCCGTCGGGCTCGAGCGCGAGCACCTCGGCGGCGGTGCTCCGGGCGGGCACGACGGTGACCCGGCAGCCCGCCTGGGCCAGCATCTCCACGATGTTGCGCTTCATCCCGAAGTCGAACGCCACCACGTGGGGCCCGTCCGCTCCCCGGCTCCACTCGCCGCCGGCGCCCGCGCGGCTTGCCAGGTCGAGGCCTTCCATCCGCGGGCTCGCCGCGAGCCGCGCGCCCAGCTCCGCGGTCGGCTCCCGACCCTCGGCGATGACGCCGCGCATGGCGCCACGCTCCCGGAGATGGCGGGTGAGCCGACGGGTGTCCACCCCCTCGATCACGGGGACCGCGTGGCGCCCCAGCCAGGACTCGAGCGACTCGGCCGCCCTCCAGTTGGAGGTCTGCCGCGACAGCTCCCGTACGACGACCCCCGCCACCTGCGGCTTGCCGGACTCATCGTCGTCGGGGTTGACCCCGTAGTTCCCGATCATCGGCGCGGTCATCACCACGACCTGGCCGAGGTAGCTCGGGTCGGTGAAGGTCTCCTGGTAGCCGGTGTGGTTGGTGGTGAAGACCACCTCGCCGAACGCGGGCTCGAGCGGCGTCGGGGTCACGCCGGCGTACCAGGTGCCGTCCTCCAGCAGCACGAACGCGGGGCGGCCCGTCATCGGGCCACCCCGCGTGTTGCCGGCCAGCCGGGCGTCACGGCGCGGGCGCCGGGGCGCCGCCCTGCTCGGGCGCGGGCGTGGCCGGTTGGGCCTGGTCGCCGAGCGGCAGCGCCCCCGGTGCGGCGGGGACCTGCTGTTCCTGCTGCCGAAGGAGCTGCTGGACGTCCGAGGCGCCACCGGCGGCGTTGATCGAGGTGACCGAGAGGAGGAGCGAAAGGGCCAGGAAGATGCCCCCCGCCCACCAGGTGGCCTTGGTCAGGATGGTGACCGCCTGCCGCCCTCCGAGATAGGCGTCGGAGCCCCCCCCGCCGAGCGAGGCGAGTCCGCCACCCTGCCCGGCCTGGAGCAGGACCACGGCCGAGAGCACGAGGGCGTCGAGCACGAGAAGGATGACGAGCAGCGTGTGCATGATCCTGTCCGGGTAACTCTAGCCCTCAAACTTACTTGGCCGCCGCGCCGGAGGTCAACTGCTGCCCACGATGTCGGCCCAGCCCTCGGGGTCGAGGCTCGCACCGCCGACGAGCACCCCGTCCACCCCGGGTGCCGCGAGGAGGGCGACGACGTTCTCCGCCTTGACGCTCCCGCCATAGAGCACCCGCAGGTCCGCCGGAGCGCCGCGGGCCGCGAGCCAATCCCGGATCACGGCGTGAACCGCGGCGGCATCCGCGGGTTGTGCGTTCCGCCCGGTGCCGATGGCCCAGACCGGCTCGTACGCGACGACCAGGTGGCCGAGCCCGTCGGCACCGACCCCCGCCAGGGCCGCCTCGAGTTGGCGCACCACCACGGCGGCGGTGCGGCCCGCGTCGCGCTCGGCGAGCTTCTCGCCGACGCAGAGCAGCGGCAGCAGGCCCTGCTCCAGGGCCGCACGGACCTTGCGGCCGGTTTCGGCGTCGGTCTCCCCGAAGACGTGGCGCCGCTCCGAGTGCCCGACGAGCACGGCGCGCGCTCCCGCCTCGGCGACCATCGGCATCGAGACGGCCCCGGTGAACGCACCCTTGGGTTCCCAGTGGGCATCCTGGGCCCCGACGAGGACGTCCGGCCTGCCGCGGAATGCCGCCGCCACCGCGGCCAGCGAGACTGCGGGCGGGAAGAACCAGAGGTCGCGCCCGGGGGAGGCCGGCACCCGGGCGAGGAACCGCGCGACGTACTCCGCCGCGCCGACCGGGCCGAGGTGCATCTTCCAGTTGGCGGCATACAGGATCCCCGGCACCGGGCTCACCAACCCATCCGTTCGCGGAGCCGGGTGACGTGGGCCGCGTGGTGGCGGCCGTGCCAGGCGTAGAGCGCGAGGGTCTGGTCGAGGCGGAGGACGCGGCCGCGCTCGGGATGGAAGTAGCCTGCCGCCCACTGCTCGGGGCCGAGGGCCCGGAGGAGGACCAGCCAGCGGTCGTGGAGCGCCTCCAGCAGCCGGAGCGAAGTCTCGAGCGGAGTGCCGGCGGTGTCGGGCAGCTCGGCCCACCGGGCCTCGGCGTACGGCTTGATGATCGGCACCGGTTCGGTGAGCGCCAGCTTGAAGCGGGTGTACGCGCCCAGGTGGCTGTCGGGGACGTGGTGCGCGACCTGCCGGACGGTCCAGCCCCCGGGGCGATACGGCGTGTCGAGCTGCACGTCGTCGAGCCCGGTCACCGCCGCCCGGAGGAGGGCGGGCGCCTCGGCCACCTGCTCGAGCAGCTCCACGCGGGCGGCGGGGGCCACTTCCGCCGGGACGACGAATGCCCCGATGGGATACCGCAGGTCTTCGGTCACGGGGCCACCCGGCGCAGGTCGAGGTCCTGGAAATTGAAGCTGAAGTCCACCTCGTCCGAGGCCGGCTTCATCACGGCGCGCGCCGGCACGCCCGCCTCGTCGAGCGAGAAGGAGATGTAGGCATCGGCGCGGAGCGTCCGGTCCCGCCACCGGACCAGGAAGGTGTCGTACTGCCAGTGGACCAGGTCGCCCACCAGGTCGGGCGACGGCGCGAAGCGGATCCCCAGTCCGGTTCCCTCCCGCGCGATCACCACGTCACCGTACCACGCGTCGCGGTAGGTGCCGGCGTAGCGCTCGAGGGGCAGCGAGGGCCGCGACGTCGAGTCGCGCTCCGCGGCGGCCTCCGTCCGCGCCGCGGCGGCGAGCGAGTCCCCGCGCCGGGCGAGGGTGGTGTAGGCCCCGAGCCAGTCGTGCGTCGCGCCGAGATAGTGGTCCAGCACGGTCCAGGCGATGACGTCGTGCCCCGGGGCCTCGGAGTTCTGCAGGACCGCCACGCCGAGCTTGAGGTCCGGGATCAGGGCCACCCGCGAGATGTAGCCCGGGAGGCCGCCGGTGTGGGTCACCAGTTTCCGCCCCCGCCAGTCGCGGACGAAGAACCCGAGGGCATACCCCAGGAAGCTGGCACGGGCCGGGGCGAGCTCGGGAGGCGGGTTGCCGGGCCGGATCGGCACGACCATGTCCCAGAGCTCCCGGGTGGTCCGCTGGCTCCACAGCCGGGCCTCGCCCACCCGGCCGGAGTCGAGGAGGGCAATCATCCACCGCGCCATGTCGGCGGCGCCGGCATTGATCCCGCCGGCGGGATTCGTGACGTCGCTGATGAATGCCTTGACCGGGACGACCCGCCCCTCGACGCGGGCGTGGGTGCCGGCCACGTTTCCGGCGGTGTCCCCGGCGGCCGAATGGAGGACCGTGGCCCCCGCCATCCCGACCGGCCGGAGGAGCCGGTCGGTCACGAATTCCTCCCAGGTCCGACCGCTCACCCGCTCGATGAGCTGCCCGGCCACCAGGTAGAGGACGTTGTCATAGGCGTAGGCGCTCCGGAAGCTGGTGGCCGGCTTGATGTGGCGGAGCCGGCGCATGACCTCCGGCCGGTCGTAGCTGCTGGGGGGCCACCAGAGGAGGTCGCCGGCGCCGAGGGAGAATCCGGACCGGTGCACCAGGAGGTCCCGCACGGTGATCTCGCGCGTCACCCAGGGGTCCCAGAGCTGGAACTCGGGGAGGTAGCGGATCACCGGCGCGTCCCACTCCAGCTTGCCCTCCTCGACCAGGAGCCCGAGCGCAAGCGCCGTGAAGGCCTTGGAGTTCGAAGCGATCCCGAAGCGGGTGTCGGCGTCCACCCGCGCCGGGTCGCCCTGGCGGCGGATCCCGTAGCCCCGGGCAAGCACCACCTGTCCGTCCTTCACGATCGCCACCGTGAGGCCGGGCACCTCGAAGGCCCGGAGGACGCGCTCCACGAACGCATCGAAACCGGGGGGCGGCGCGGCCGGGCGGCCCTGGGCCGCCAGCGGGGTCACGGCAAGCGCGAGGGCGAGGAAGGTGAGCGGCCGGGCAGCGGGCGGACGGGTCATGGCGATGGCCACCGTGGGAGGGAGGGGGGACGATGGCCGGGCCGGCGCCCGGCCGCGAGGGGCGCCCCCGCCGGGCTCCCCTTGTGTAAATCCCGCCACCCCGCTAGTTTACCCTACTGCGGAGCACACGTCGCAGGACGTGGTCAGGCCAACTGGACGACCGGGGGCTCGCGAACGCGCCGAGTCCCCGCTTCGTTTGCGGCGCCAGGGTGGCGCCAGCCTGCAGCGCTCCGCCGCGAGTCCCGAATGGGGCCGCGCGAACACCGAGTAGTCGGCCAGGACGGCACACCCGTACTCCGATTACCCAACATCCAAGGAGTACGGCAATGCGTACCACCGGCACCGTGAAGTGGTTCAACGACGCCAAGGGCTTCGGTTTCATCACCCCCGAGGGCGGCCAGAAGGACTGCTTCGTCCACCACTCGGCCATCAAGGCCCAGGGCTTCCGCACGCTGGCCGAGGGCGATCGCGTCGAGTTCGACGTCGTCCAGGGCGCCAAGGGCCCGGCCGCCGAAAACGTCGTCAAGATCTGACCCGAGGACGCGCGCCATGATCGAAGTCCAGGTTTCCGAAACCGATCGGCTCGACTGGGCCCTCAAGGCCTTCAAGCGGAAGGTGCAGCGCGCGGGCATCCTCAAGGATCTCCGGCGCAAGCGCTACTACGTGAAGCCGAGCGAGGCGCGCCAGCTGAAGGAAGCGGCCGCCGAGCGCCGCCGGCGCTCGAGCAAGAAGGGGCGCCGTCGGGACTGATCCCGCCGCCCGCCGCAGGCGAAGGACGCGAACGCCCCCGCACGGCACGCCGTGCGGGGGCGTTCCGCATCCGGCCGGGACGCTACTCGAAGAAGTAGCGCACGCCGAACTGGGCCCGCCAGCGGGAGAGGATGCCCGGGTCGGCGGTGAAGGTCTCGTCGGGACCGGTGAAGACGAACTCCGGCGCGCTCGCGGTGCCGGGGTCCGGGGCTGCGACCATCTGGAGCGGCGAGGTCGCCGCCGGGCTCGCGCCCTTGCGGACGCCCCAGTCGGAGTTGAGCAGGTTGCCGAAGTTGAGGATGTCGACGCTCACCTGGAAGGCGTGGCGCCGGGTGCCCGACCCCAGGGCGAAGTCCTGCAGGATCCGGAGGTCGAGGTTGCCGTACCAGGGGTTGAGGGCGCCGTTCCGCTCGGCGATCTCGCCCCGGTGCTCGGACAGGTAGTCATCCTGCTCGATGAAGGCGTTCAGCCGGTCCCACTGCTCCGCCGCCGTGCCGTACGTCGGGTGGTCCACCAGGATGATGTCGGAGGCGTCCCGCGGGATGTAGATCAGGTCGTTGCCACCCACGCCATCCCCGTTGACGTCACCGGCGTAGACGAACGAATACCGGTTCCCGCCCGCCCCCGAGAATCGGTTGCCCTCGGCCCGCTCGTAGAAGAGTCCGATCTGGGTGCGGAGCGACGCGGACCACTGCTTGCCGTAGTTGAGCCCCGCGATGAAGCGATGGCGCTGGCCGAACTGGGAGGGGGCGAGCCCCGGCTGGTTGGGGTTCCCCTGCACCGGCTGGTTCTGCCACAGCACGCTCGCGATCTCGGTGGACTGCAGGTTGTTCTCCGCGTCAGTGTAGCTGTAGGCGAACATCGCGCTCAGGCCCGACGCCCAGGTCTTGCGGAGCTGGGCCGAGATGTTGAGCGAGCTCCCCTCGTCCACGTTGTCGAGGACGTAGATCCCGGCCCCGAACCCGCCGAACGGGTCCGGGTTGAGCTCGCTGCTTCCCGCCCCGCCGTAGTAGGGCCGGCCGTCCGCCCCCGGCACCGTGCCGACCGCGGGCACGATGTCGGCGTTCCGCATGTAGATGGCGTTGAGATCCTTGGAGTAGATCAGCTCCAGGGTGCCGAGCAGGCCGCCGGGGAGCAGCTGGTCCACCGCGACGTCCGTGGTCCAGACCTGGGGCCACTCGAAATCGGGGTCCATCGCGTTCAGGTCGAACGACTGCTGGAGGATGGAGCCCTTCTCGGTCGGGATCTCGGGCGCACCGACCGCCGGGTAGAGGTTCGGATTCGCGCCCGGGTTGGAGATCACGTTGCCGAACCAGACGAAGGGGATCCGGCCGGTGAAGATGCCGGTGCCGCCGCGCACCTGCGTCTGGCGGTCCCCGACGGCGTTCCAGTTGAACCCGACCCGCGGTGACCAGAGGATCTTGGAATCGGGCAGACTGCTCTGGTCCACCGTCTCGGGATTGCCGTTCTCGTCGAGGGCCAGGAGGCTCCGCGAGAAGGGATTGTCCACGGGATCGGTGAAGTACATCGGGAGGTCCATCCGGACCCCGAAGGTCAGGTTGAACCGTGGCGTGACCAGGAACTCGTCCTGGGCGTAGAGCGAGAGCTGGCCGACGTCGATGTTCTCCCCCTTGAACGGCCCGCTGCCGATGAACCCGTTCAGGTCGACGTCGCCGATGCCGTCATTGTCCGTGGCCTCGAAGAACTCGTCCAGCGAGAAGAAGGTCGTGCCGCCGAAGGCCGCCGGGACCTGGAAGAGGCCGTGCCGGAAGATGTTGAACGAGTTGAAGAAGCCGAAGCGCTCGAAGTTCCCGCCCAGGGTGATGGCGTGGTCCCCGCGGAACAGCGTGAAGTTGTTGGTGACCTGCCAGACGTCCTGGTCCAGGATGTTGTGGATCGAGAAGGGCTCGTGGCCGGCGGTGGTGTAGGTCACCCCGCCCTCGGCGATCTCGATGGTCGGGAAGTCGGCGCTGAACGGGTCGCGGAAGTCGCGGAACCGGTTGTAGCTGGCGAAGAACCGGTTGGCGAAGCCGGCGGACCGGGTGTTCCACTCGAAGGCGTACGACTGCAGGTCATTGTTGATCGCGTAGCCCGAGTTCTGGAACGGGAGGCTCGACTCGTTGGGGCCCCGCCCGGTGTTGTTGGCGCTCAGCACGAACGGGTGGGGGCCGAGGTCCCGCTGCGCGTCCAGGTAGTTGAACCGGAAGACGAAGGTGTTGTTCTCGTTCAGGTTGTAGTCGAGCTTGAACAGGAACTTGTTGTTGTCGGTCTCGTGGGTATACCCCTCGTAGGGTCCCGTCTCGTAGCCGTAGTTCGCGAGCAGCACCGTCCGGATGGAGTCCATGTCGGCCGCGCTCACCCGGGACTCGCCGAAGGTGATGTCCCCGTCCCGGTCGGCCACGAAGTTGCTGCCGGGATCGTCGGTCCGCTCCATTTCCGCGTTCAGGAAGAAGAAGAGCCGGTCCCGGATGATCGGGCCGCTCAGCGTGGCGCCCGCCTGCACGTAGCTCTGGTCGGGATTCGCCACGACCTCGCGGCCTTCGACCGTGTTGCCCTGGAGCGCGTCGGATCGCAGGAAGCTGTAGACCGAGCCGCGCCAGTCATTCGACCCGCTCCGGGTCACCAGGTTCACGTTCGCTCCGGTGAACCCGCCCTCCCGCACGTCGAAGGGCGCGATCGACACCTGGACCTGCTCGACGGCGTCGAAGGGCACCGGCTCCGCATTGGCCTGCCCGCCGGGCGCCGGGTCATCGAGGCCGAAGGGGTTGTTGAAGTAGGAGCCGTCGAGCGAGACGTTGTTGTAGAGCCAGTTCCGGCCGGCGAAGGAGAAGTTGCCGTCGCTCCGCGGGTCGAGCTTGGTGAGGTCCCGCGTGCTCCGCTTCACCGAGGGCGTGAGCGCCACCTCCACCGGCCCCAGGTTGGTCTCGGCACCGGTCCGCCCGGCGTTCAGGATGGCATTCTCCCCCGCGGCCACCTCGACCTCCTCCACCTCCACCGCCCGCCGGATCAGGGCGAAGTCGAGCCGGAATGCCTGGCCCAGGTTGAGGACGACATTCTGCTGCGAGCTCGGCTCCATCCCGATGAAGGACGCGGTGATGGTGTAGGGCCCGCCGACCCGGAGGTTGGGCAGGTTGTACGCCCCGCCCGGCCGCACCACCGCGCGGTACCGGGTCCCGGTGGGCACGTGCAGGGCGACCACCGTGGCCTCGGCCAGCGGGTTGCCGTCGACGTCGGTCACCAGGCCGTTGATCGAGCTCGTGGTCACGCCCTGGGCCAGGAGGGGCGGGGCGGATCCGAGAGCGATGGTGAGGGCGAGGGCCAGCGGGACGGCAAGGTGGTACCGGACTGCGCGAGCGGCGAGGCGCACGGCGTCCTCCTGGTGGCGGCCCGGTGCGGGCCGGGAAGCGGGAAGGAACGAAGGGAAGCTGCGTCAGGGGGTTGGGCCTCTACACTACCTCCGGCCGGATTCCCGTCAAGAGGGGGGGGCGTCGTCCAGGGCGCTCACGCCCGGCAGGTCGCGGCCCTCGAGGAACTCCAAGGACGCCCCGCCGCCGGTCGAGACGTGGGACACCGCTCCCTCGAGCCCCGCCGCCGCCAGTGCCGCGGCCGAGTCGCCGCCCCCCACCACGGTCACCGCCCCCCCGCGGGTGGCCTCGGCCATCGCGTGGGCGACGCCGAGCGTGCCCTGGTCGAAGGGCGGCGTCTCGAAGACGCCCATCGGTCCGTTCCAGAGCACCGTGCCGGCCGCCGCGATCCGGTCGGCGAACGCCAGCACGGTGCGGGGGCCGACGTCGTACATCGCCCAGCCGGCCGGGATCCGCCCGCTCGGCACGACCTGGGTGGTGATGTTGGGCTCGAGCGCCGTGGCCACGACGGCATCCGACGGCAGCACCAGGCGGGGGCCGGCACGGTCCAGCAGGGCCGACGCCAGCGCCACCCGGTCCGGCTCCACCAGGGAGGTCCCGGTCTCCAGGCCCTGGGCCCGGAAGAAGGTGCAGGCCATCGCCCCGCCGACCAGGATCGCGTCCACCTTGGGGAGCAGCGACTCGATCAGGTCGATCTTTCCCGAGATCTTGGCCCCGCCCATCACCGCCACGAAGGGCCGCTTCGGCGCCTCCAGGGCTCGGCCGAGCCAGGCCAGTTCCTGCTCCATCAGGAACCCGGAGACGGCCGGCTTGAGGAGTGCGGCCACTGCGGCGGTGCTGGCGTGCGCCCGGTGGGCGGAACCGAAGGCGTCGTTGACGAAGAAGTCGCCCAGCCGCGCGAACCGGGCGGCGAGGTCGGGGTCGTCGCGCTCCTCTCCGGCGTGGAAGCGGGTGTTCTCCGCCAGTGCCACCCCGCCCCGGGGGAGTCGCCGGGTGGCGGCCACGGCTTCGTCCGAGGTCGGGTCCGCCAGGAAGGCCACCGGGATGCCCAGGTGCCCCTCGAGGGCCGAGGCGACCGGGCGGAGGGACTGGGCCGGGTCGGGGCGGCCCCCGGGCCGGCCCAGGTGGGAAAGCAGGACCACGCGTGCGCCCCGATCCCGGAGCCAGCGAATGGTGGGCAGCGCGGCCCGGATCCGGGTGTCATCCGCGACGGCGCCCCCGGCCAGCGGGACGTTGAAGTCGACCCGCACGAGTGCCCGCTTGCCCTCGACCCAGGCCGGCTCGAGGCTCGCGAGCGTCCGCTTCACAGCCGCTCCCCGAGGTAGGCCAACAGGTCCACGCAGCGGGCGGAGTATCCCATCTCGTTGTCGTACCAGCTCGACACGTGGACCAGCGTGCCGTCCACCACGTTGGTGGAGAGGAGGTCCACGGTGCTCGAGTGGAGGTTGCCCACGTAGTCGATCGAGACCAGCGGCTCGTCGCTGACGGCCAGCACCCCGGCGAGGGCGCCCTCTGCGGCGTCGGCGAACGCGGCGTTCACCTCCGCCGTGGTGGTGGGCCGCTCCACGATGCAGGTCAGGTCCACCACCGACACGTCGGCGGTCGGTACCCGGAGCGACACGCCATCGATCTTCCCCTTCACCTCCGGGAGCACCAGCGCCGTGGCCTTCGCGGCCCCGGTGGAGGTGGGGATGATCGAGAGGGCCGCGGCGCGGGCCCGCCGCAGGTCCTTGTGGGGGAGGTCCAGGATCTGCTGGTCGTTGGTGTAGGCATGGATGGTGGTCATGAACCCGCGGACGAAGCCGAACCGCTCGCGGATCACCTGCACCACGGGCACCAGGCAGTTGGTGGTGCACGAGGCGTTGGAGATGATGTGGTGGGCCGCGGGATCGTACTTGTCGTGGTTCACGCCGTAGACGATCGTGATGTCCTCCTGCTTCGCCGGGGCGGAGATCACCACCTTCCGCGCCCCCGCGGCGAGGTGCTTGCCGGCCTGCTCCCGGTCGGTGAACCGCCCGGTGGACTCGAGGACCAGGTCGACCCGCAGCTCCTTCCAGGGCAGCTTGGCCGGCTCCCGCTCGGAGAGCACCCGCATCAGGTCTCCGTTGACGACGATCCCGTCGGCGGCGGCCTCGACGCTGCCGTCGAAGCGGCCGTGCACCGAGTCGTACTTGAGGAGGTGGGCGAGGGTCTTGTTGTCGGTGATGTCGTTGACCGCGACGAAGTCGAGGTCGGCGCCGACCTTCTTGGCGGCGCGGACCACGTTGCGGCCGATCCGTCCGAATCCGTTGATGGCAACGCGAATGGGCATCTGGGTCGGGGGTCGAGGGTCGAGGGTCGGTCGGGCGCCGCGCCTCAGGCGCGTGGCAGGGGGCCGGTGCCGCGCGCGAAGGTCACCCCCTCCACCACGGGGGCACCGGCCCCGGCGAGCGCCGCGGCCGCGGCGTCGAGCGTGGCGCCCGTCGTGTAGACGTCGTCCACCAGGACCGGGCGGCCCGCCGGCAGCGGCTCCCGCACGCGGAACGCGTGGTGGACGTTCGCCCGTCTGGCCTCCGGAGTCAACTTGGTCTGGGTCGGGGTCTCGCGCGTCCGCGCGAGGAGTGCGGGACGGATCGGCAGGCCGCTGATCCGTGCGAGGGCCGCGGCGAGGCGTTCCGCCTGGTTGTAGCCGCGCTCGCGCGCCCTCCGGGCGCCCAGCGGGACCGGCACGAGGACCGCGCCGGGCCCGAGCGGCTCGAGGTGGCGCATCGCGGTCGCCAGGTCATCCGCGACCCGCCACCAGCCCTCGTACTTGAGGAGATGGACGGCCTCCCGGGCACCGCCGTCCAGCCAGACCGCGGACCGCACCCGGGTCAACGCGGGAGCCCACTCGGGCCCGGGGCAGGCGTGCGGCGCCGGCCCAGGGCCCGGGACGGGGGCGGCCTCGAAGGGCTCGCCACAGCGATCGCAGAGCGGTGGCGGCAGGTGGTGCCAGCGGCGACGGCAGCAGGCGCAGACGAGCGAGGGCGTCTCCCGCTCGGGAACCGGCTCGTGGCAGAGCAGGCACTCCGCCGGGAGCCACCACGCCTCGACGGACGCCAGGCCGGCGCGAACTCCGTCAGTCCAGCGCCACGCGGAGTGCGGCCTGCATCGCCTCCCGGGGCGCCGGCGTCCCCGGGAACCACTGCCCGAACGCGGCGGCGCCCTGTGCGAGCAGCACCGCGCGCCCGTCGTCGGCCGAGACCCCGGCCGCGCGGAGGGCCCGGATCCAGGGCGTGCCGCCGCGGGCGTAGACCAGGTCCAGGGCGTGCGTGGCTCCGGTGGCGGCGTCGGGCGGGAACGGCAGGGCGTCGGTTTCCTGCAGGCCGATGGGTGTGGCGTTCACCAGCACGTCGGCGGGCCCGGGTGCGGCCACTGACCCGCCACGTTCCTCGACCCAGGCGAGGAAATCGCGGGCCCGCCGCGGATCCCTGGACCGCACCGCCAGGCGGGCGCCCATCTGCCGCGCGGCCTCCGCCACCGCCCGCGCCGCCCCACCGGTGCCCGCCACGAGCCACGCGCCCGCGGGGGCACCCAACCGCAGCATCGCCTCCACCACCCCCGCCACGTCGGTGTTGTCGCCGACCAGCGTGCCGCCCTCGCCCCAGAAGGTGTTGGCGGCGCCCGTGGCCCCCGCGACGGGGCCGGCTCGGTCGAGCGCGGCGAGCGCGGCCGCCTTGCCCGGCACCGTCACGTTTCCGCCGCCGCCGGCACGCGCCAGTGCCCGCATCACGCCGCCCACTTCGGCCGGGCCACAGCGCAGGGCGACGAACACCGCGTCGATCCCCAGCGTCCGGAACGCAGCGTTGTGCATGGCCGGGGAGAGCGAGTGCCGCACGGGGTCGCCGAGGACGGCGAAGACCCGGGTGCGGGCGCTAGCGCGCACGGCGGCCCTCGGCCAGCCGCTCCGCGGCGGCGGCCAGCAGCGAGGCCAGCTCCCGGAACGCGGCCCGGTACTGCTCCAGGTCCCCGCCGAAGGGATCGCGGACCTCCGCGGGGGGGCCCTCCCGGCCGGCGAACTCGCCGAGCAGGACGGTCCGCCCCACCCCGCCGAGCGCCTCCGCGCGGGCCACGTGACTCCGGCTCATCGTCAGGATGAGGGTCGCGCCGTCCACCATCTCTCGCGTGAGCAGCCGCGAGCGATGCGCCGAGAGGTCGAGGCCGTGCTCGAGCGCGACCAGGTACGAACCCTCGGACGCCGGGACGCCCTCCCAGGCGCCGGTACCGGCCGACTCGACCACGACGTCCTCCACGCCCCGCGCCTCGAGCTCACGGCGAAGCAGGGCTTCGGCCATCGGCGAGCGGCAGGTGTTCCCGGTGCAGACCAGGAGGATGCGGATCACGGGGCCAGCCTCCCGACACGGCGGCGGAGCTCCTCCCGGGGGATGGCACCCTCGCGCACCAGCTGCGGCGACGGGCCGGTGCAGTCCACGATGGTGGAGGGCGGGACATTGCCCAGCGGCCCGCCGTCGAGCACCAGCAGGCTGCCCTCCGCGATGGCATCCGGGAAGATGGTGGCGACGGCCTGTGCGCCCGGCGCAGGCGCCTGCCCGGGGAGGTTGGCCGAGGTGGAGGTGAGCGGGTAGCCCAGCCCGGCCACGAGGCGTGCCACGAGGGGATGGGACGTGTGGCGCACCGCGATCCCCCCTTCGGGACCCCGCAGCCGGTCGGGAAGCCGGCCCTCGCCGCCCGGGAGCACCAGCGTGAGCGGCCCGGGCCAGAATTCGGTCGCGAGCGCCGCCGCCGCGGGCGGGAAGGCGAGGCCCCAGGCCTCCGCCATGGGCCGGCCGGTGACCAGCAGCAGGAACGGCTTCTGCGCCGGACGCCCCTTGAACCGGGCGAGCGCGTCGAGCGGTGCCTCGGCGGGCGCCGAGCCCAGGCCGTAGACCGTCTCCGTCGGGTAGGCGAGGAGCCGGCCCGCCGCGAGGTGGCCCCGGACCGCGGGCAGCGCCGCCTCGGCGTCCGCCGGAGTCAGGAAGGGGAGGATCATCGCCGAGCCAGGGCCTCCGCGAGCACGAAATCCTCCTCGCTGGTGACCTTGAGGTTCCCGGCGTCGTCGGGCACCAGGACCACCGACCCCCCGATCGCCTCGACCAGCGCGGCATCGTCGGTGGCCCCGGGCACCGCGGCGGCGTGGGCCCGCTCCAGGAGGGCCCGGGGGAAGGCCTGGGGGGTCTGGGCGCGCCAGAGGTTCTCCCGCGACACCGTCCGGGCGACGAGCCGGCCGCCCGGGGCGGCCTCCTTGAGCGTGTCACTCACCGGGATGGCCGCGAGGGCCGCCCGGCCCGCCCGTGCCTCGGCGAGGACCAGGTCGATGGTGTCGCGGGAGGGAAAGGGCCTCGCGCCGTCGTGCACCAGCACCACTGCGCAGGAGGGGGGGAGGGCCGCCAGCCCGGCTGCCACCGAGTCGCTCCGCTCCGCCCCGCCGGGGACCAGGTGCACGCCCTCGCCGCGGAGCGCCGCGAGCCAGGGCGGCGGCGTCGCCACGGCCTCCGCCGGGAGGACCACGGCGACGTGTGCGACTTCGGGGTGGGCAGCGAAGGGGCGGATGGCGCGGAGCACCATCGGGACCCCGCCGATCTCGCGGAACTGCTTCAGCGGGCCGCCGCCGGCGCGACGTCCCCGCCCCGCCGCCACCACGACCACGCCGACGTCACGCGGCGAGCGCACGGACCAGCTCGTCCACGTGGCTGATGCCGACCACCCGGAGGCCCGGGATCTCGACTCCGGCACGCGAGGAGACGAAGGCCCGGCGGAAGCCGAGCCGGGCGGCCTCCTGCGCCCGGCGCTCGAGCCCGCTCACCGGGCGCACCTCGCCCCCGAGGCCGATCTCCCCCAGGAAGAGTGCATCGGCCGGAGCCGGCCGGTTGTCCA